>CAYUEH010000472.1:0-4776 GCA_964442465.1 uncultured Laspinema sp.
AAATAAACCGATGAATTAAACTAAAAATTCCTCCGCTTTAAAGTCATATTTTTATATAGCGTTTCTCATCGGTGTAGGGTACGGCTCTTACCCCAAACCCCTCTCCATCCCCCCTACCCCCCTTTGAAAGGGGGGGGAGAGGGGCTTTGAACCGTACCTATTGAGTCCGGGAACCGCTATATAACCTTAACACTTGAAAATTACCAACGTAATATCATCCCGTAATGCCACCTCTCCAATAAATTGATTAAAATCGACTAAAACCGCCTGTTTGATTTCCTCTGAAGAGTGAGACCAAGATTGCCTCAAAATGTCACATAATCTCTCAATTCCATACATTTGCTTGGCCTGATTCCGAGCTTCGGTAATGCCATCGGTATAAAGCACAACTCCATCCCCGGGTCCGAGTTCAAGAGTTAAGTAATTTAAAAATGGGGTGATATCCTCTTCTAGTCCAATGGGTAAGCCTAAATCCATTGTGTCAATTCGCTCAAGCGTACCGTTGGCTCGACCAATAATCACATCTTCATGTTGACCACTAATCGTTAAGGTTGAATGGGCATAGTCAATTAGGGATAAAGTAAGACTTTTATCACTGTTCATTCGTTGTATATTATCAAACAAAGTGCGATTTAAAATATTTAATATTTCGATGAAATCATAGCTTTCTGATGCAATTAACGTGCGGACCGCAACTTGAGTCATCACCATTAAAATTCCACTTTCTAAGCCATGTCCAGTGACATCGCCAATGCAAAAGGTAATCCCTCCTGGATGGGGGAGAATATCGTAATAATCTCCCCCCACTTCTGTGGCAGATTGCATATAAGTGGCGATATCCAGTTCTTCAATGCCTTGCAGTTCTTCGGGTTTCGGTAACACCATGTTCTGAATTTCCGTGAGAATCAGCAGTTCGGCTTCCATGCGGCCATTCTCAAGGGTGAGTTTGTGATTTAAAGCGGTGATGAGTTGATTGGCTTTGGCTAATTCCTTCGTGCGTTCTTTGACCTTGTCTTCTAACTGGTCAAACAAATCTTTAAGTTGGTGAGCCATTGCATTAAAAGATTGGGCCAGTAGACCAATTTCATCGTTTTTTGTAGCAATGACAGATTGGCTTAAATCTCCTTGGGCCGTTAACTGAACTGCCCGGTTTAACTGTCGAAGGGGTTGGATGGTTTGAGTCGCAATCACCCAAGTGATTCCACTCACAGCGATGACAACACCAACAGCAAGAACGAGAGAAAATTGCAAAAATTGTTGAACTTGAGTTAAAATTTCTGATTTTTGTTGTTGGACGATCGCCCCCCATCCATTCGGTAAGAGGAGGCTGTAAGAAACCCATTTATTCTGGTCACTATCCTCAAAAATCAGTAAACCGGAACGACCGTTAAACAGAGATTTGACCGGGGGATAGTCATGAAATTCCTGCAAGGCTTTAAAATCGTGAAAGTGAGGATGGGCGAGGATTTTTCCCTGGGAATCTACGACGAACGCATACCCGGTTTTACCCACTTGAATGGCTTGAACTTGTTCGGTGACTTCCGTCAGGGTCATGGCTAAGGCGAGAACCCCCACGATTTCCGGTTCCTCGCCATAGAATGTCTGTTTAATGGGGGTGGAAAATACAATAGCGGGTTTGTCTAAGGTTCGTCCTAGGAGGATTTCTCGGTAGACTCCAGATCCGGCGATCGCCCTTTTAAAATAGTCGCGATCGCCATAGTACATCAGGGATTTGCCATCGCTGCGGGCCACATTGAATCCATCAGTATCCAGGGTATTAATCAGATAAATATCTGGATATACAGCAATCCCTGCCTGTAAAACAGCTTCTTGTTCTGAGCCATACATCTCCTGAATAGCCGGTTGCAAACTCAAATTCTGAATAATTTGCACGACTTTGTGATCCCATTGGGTAACCTTATGGGCGAGAGAATCGGCTTGCAATCTCAGTTTTTCTTCCGCTTCCTTCCGGAGAACTTGACTCCCTTGATAGCTAGCAATCAACAACGTTGCAAACATGGGAAGAACAACGGATCCAGAAATTAACAGGGTCAACCGCCAACGCAGACTGGTTTTGAATAATAACGCCACCATATTTGACAGGCTCCAGGGTTAGAGGAGATTAGAGGTGAAAGGGGAGAAGGTTTAATCCTCCCCGGTGATCGGGATTAATCATTCCCTCGGATTCTCCCTTCAAATTGTCAGGAATGCGATCGGGTATCTCCCCCAGGAATCAGCCAAACCTTGGGGAAATCTCTCCTTTGCCGAAGGGCGATCGCTTAACCCTTAATTTCTCAGTTTTATCCGGTTTGCACCCCGCTTGAAAACCCTTAATCTGGCTTATTTTCCGATCAATAAAAGAATTTACACCTATTATTTATTTTATCCTCCTCGACCCCACCAGGTCAAGAGTTTCGATCCCGGCGTGATGGGGTCTGGGAAACTTGGATGGGGTTGGACGGAAGAGTGTTCTTTTTTAATGGGATAATTTCTGGTAGTCCAGTACAATTTATCCCCTATTAGATCCACTGACCCTGGCGAGGATATGGTTTTCCGGTAAGTTGCCGGTAGTAGGGGCGATCGCCTGCTGGATTTCAATTCCCACGGGTTGGCGTTGTTGTTGCACAAATCCCCTACATGAATAACCGATCGCCTCCTGGAAATGAGTCACAAATTGGTCGCAGTTATCAACAATTTCTCCTTATATAGCAATCACTAAGTCAGTTGTGGAAGACGTCGGCGGCCCCCAACTCCTCTCCCAGAACATCCTACAGGATTTGTACCTCACCCGATGTCCCCTCGGATGTTCACCTGCCGCCAACATCCAAGGGACCGCCGACGTCTTCCACAACGGCACCTCATGACCGTTATATTCAAAGAGGTCAGAATATTGATCCTCCCTAAAGTCTACATCCCGGTTGATCCAGATGAGACAAGGACAAATGACAAATGACCCATTACAAAGCACAAATTGTCATAATCCCTCCAATTTTCCCCAAAAAAACTGCGCTTTTCTCTCCCCTCCCCTCTCACTCATTCCGATGGGATTTGTCTCAACCCAACTTCGGTACAAACTGCCTGCAAGGGTTTATCCCAGGACGCGATGGGGAGTTGTAGTAAATCGCCAAAATTGAATAAAATACCTATGGTGGGTTTAGACTGCCATTGGGGAAGGGACAGCAGGCGATCGTAAAATCCACCGCCATATCCCAGGCGATACCCCTGGCGATCGCATCCTACCGATGGCACTAAAATTAAATCCACGTCCTCCGCTGTCAAGATTGGCGCATCCGGTAGCGGTTCTAAAATTCCATACTTCCCCGGTTGTAGCGTATCCCCAATACTGTAGCGATGCCACACTAACTGCTTGTTAACACAACGAGGCAGTCCCCATTGATGATTGGTGTCCGTGAATAAAGAACTTAAATCCGGTTCTTGGCGAAAACTAATATAGGCTAAAATCGTTAGGGATCGCTGATATAAATTTGAGGATTGCAAATTGCTACAAAGGCGATGACTTTTCTCCTGCCATTCTGCTGGAGAAAGTGCTTTCCGCTTTTGGAGTAACTTGAGTCTGAGTTCGGCTTTCTCTAGTTGAGGGTCGAGAGACATTTGGGAATTGTCAATCATAAAATTGTGACCGGAATTGCACAAATTCTAAACAGTAAATCCTAAATAATAATGTAGAGGCGATTCGCGAATCGCCTCTACATTGAGGGGGTATTCTAAAAACAGGATAATCCGCTATTATTAGCCGTTTCTAGTCACCCAAATTGCTACCTAATCTGCATTTTTCCGATACCAGGCGATGGTTTTTTGCAACCCTTCTTTAAACCCAACCTCTGCGGTAAATCCGAACTCTTTTTTAGCCAGTTCCGTATCTAAACAGCGGCGAGGTTGACCATTGGGTTTGTCCGTATCCCAGACCAGTTTGCCCTCAAATCCCATCAATTCGCAAATCAGTTCAATTAAATCGCGAATGGTAATTTCATATCCCGTTCCCAGATTAACCGGGTCCGATTTATGGTAAGATTGGGTAGCCATGACAATCCCTCGGGCGGCATCGGTGGAGTAGAGAAATTCCCGAGACGGGGTACCATCTCCCCACACGACTAATTCTTGATCTCCCCGTTCTTGCGCTTCATGAACTTTGCGAATTAAGGCGGGGATGACGTGAGAACTGCTGGGGTCGAAGTTATCTTCGGGTCCATATAAGTTAACGGGCAGTAAATAAATGCCGTTAAAATTATATTGTTGTCGATAGGATTGCAGTTGGACTAATAAGGCTTTTTTGGCAATCCCATAAGGTGCATTGGTTTCTTCTGGATAGCCATTCCAGAGGTCATCTTCTTTGAAGGGGACGGGGGTAAATTTGGGATAGGCGCAGATGGTGCCGACACAGACAAATTTCTGCACGCCTGCTTGATAGGCGGCATGAATGAGTTGTGTACCCATCATCAAGTTGTCATAGAAAAGTTCGGCAGGTTTTTCCCGATTTAAGCCGATTCCACCGACATGGGCGGCGAGGTGAATGATAATATCTTGTTGTTGGACAACCTGCTGGCAGACTTCCATTATTCGCAGGTCAGAATCACGCGATCGCGGAACGGTAATTTTATCGGGGTCCGCCCCATTTTGGGTTAATTGGTCGATGACTTGCCGACCTAAAAATCCTGCCCCTCCGGTGACGAGAATACGTTTGTCTTTTAAGTCTAATGATTCCATTTAGCTTGACCTCTGATACTTAATACTTGAACGAGGCGGCGATCGCACTTT
>CAYUEH010000473.1:0-4768 GCA_964442465.1 uncultured Laspinema sp.
CCCCCATCCCCCCCATCTCCCCCATCTCCCCCATCCCCCCAATATCTCCCCAAACCTCCAGCAAAGCTGGTGGAATTGGTCTGGGCCACGGTTAATCCACGAATCAGCGCCGATGTCAAGGGAGAATTAGTGCCTTCTGCGACCAATACTCTCCCCCTGAAACTGTTGGAACAGGTGGAACAACTGCACCATCGCGGGACCTCTCGGGGGGAACTGGCCCATGCTTATCTAAAATTGGGGTCGTTTTATCGGGATGGGTTATCCAAGGGGAATGGTGGAAGTCAAGATGGGGGGACAGTCTCCCCGGAGTTGTTGCCGCAATATTTGACCCTAGCGATTTTGGCATACAAAGAGGCGATCGCCTTGATGGAGAAGGATGCGCCGGAGTGGGGGGATTTGGCCAATGACTTGGGAAATTGTCACTGGATGCGATCGCGCTATCAAGCGCAACCGGAGGAGAAACTACCGGACTTATTCCAGGCGGTTGAACTCTATCACCAGGGATTGCAATATCTGGATGCCCAGGCCCAACCCACTGTCTGGGCGCGGATTCAGAATAATTTAGGGGCGGTTTATAGTGAATTGGCCCGGTATCAAGACCGTCAGGAGAATTTAGAGCGTTCCATCGGGGCCTACCAACAAGCCTTAAACTATCGGAAGGGAGAATCTGGTGGGGATCTGCGGCCTTATGCTGCCACCCAGAATAATTTGGGAACCGCCTATTGGAACTTGGCCCAACATCGGGATGCGGTGGAGAATTTAAAACAAGCAGTTTCGGCCTATAGTGAAGCGTTGCGACATCACTCCCGGACGGAACAACCCCTAGAATATGGGATGATTCAAAATAATTTGGGGACAGCCTATTGGAATTTAGCCCAATATGAAAAACCCAAAGATTATCTGATGCTGGCGATCGCCGCTTATCAGATTGCGTTAATGTATCGAACAACACAGACCGTTCCGGCGGCTCATGCTGCGACTCAAAATAATTTAGGCACCGCCTATTGGCATTTGGCCAATCATTCCCAATCAGAACCGGAACTGCGGGCGGAATTTTTAACGGAGGCGATCGCCGCCTACGATGCCGCCATTACCTTGGGAGAAACCCTCTCTCAACAGGCCGGGGGTCAGTCTTCTCCCCAAAAAATACTAGCCTTTGATTTGATTGCCGCTCATACTAACGTGGGATTAGCTCATTATCAACTGGTGACCCAAACCAACACCATCCCCGATGCCACCTGCCGGGTTCAACATCTCCAGGCCGCCCTGGATCATTATATCCAAGGGGCGACGGCCACTGAAGACCAACCGGAACGCCATCAAAATGCTTGGGCCTATATTGTCCAAATTGTCCGCACCATTTATGCAGAATTTGGCATTGAGGGCCAAACGAAGGCATTATCCCGAGTCCCCGGTTCCCTGTTAAGTGAACTGATGCGCCGCTTGTAACCCGGTTTCGTCTATTTCTGTTTGAAAGTTGACAATTGTTAATAGTCAACAAGTTCAACAAACCGGAGAGATGGGAAGCCAGGGGATACCTGGACAAGGAAAACCCCCAAGATCATCATTCAAAAATTAAACAATAAAAGCCCAGAATTGGCGAGATGACCCGGTGATTTTTTGCAACCCGAACAGGTATAAACTCAACTCGAAGGATGACCCAGAAGATTGCTATAATAATCACCAAAGAATAATGGGATTTTAATAAAGAACAGGGGGTCAGAGCCAGCCAACGGGCCAACCCCCGCCAAAATCGGGTAAGCAATTGGGAAGCGAGGCAATTCTAAGGGCAGCGGAGGAGAACCCTAAAAAAACAAACGTATAGCCGTTCCTGGAGTCATCAGGTACAGATGCGATTCAGGAGTGCGAGCATCTTGCTCCCTACTCTAGAATAGCGAGCAAGATGCAAAGCCTGCGACAGGGCTTCACTTACCGCACTCCAAAAAAATGTACGCGAATAACACTGGAAAACGCTATATCAGACTGCGAACGAAAGCAACCGCTAGATTCAGACGAGCGACCCAGGCAAACCGATTTGAAAAAACAGTAAACAAAAGCACTAGGAATTTTTGGGCGTGAACAGTACCCCTATCTTGAAAAAATTTGACTCAAACAACCTGTTTCCCTTTGCGTTAGATCGATTTCAGCATGAGGCGATCGCCGCCTTAGAAGCAGGCCGGTCCGTGGTGGTTTGTGCGCCCACGGGGTCCGGGAAAACCTTAATCGGAGAATACACCATCCACCGCGCCTTAAAACGGGGTGGACGAGTCTTTTACACCACCCCCCTCAAGGCCCTCTCTAACCAAAAACTGCGCGACTTTCGGCAACAGTTTGGGGAGGAAAATGTGGGACTCCTCACCGGGGATATCTCCATCAACCGGGATGCAGCAGTGTTGGTGATGACCACGGAAATTTTTAGAAATATGCTCTACGGCACCTCCATTGGGGCCGTGGGCACTTCCTTACATGGGGTTGAGGCGGTGGTTCTGGACGAATGCCACTACATGAACGATCGCCAACGGGGAACCGTCTGGGAAGAATCGATTATCTACTGTCCTCCGGAGATTCAGCTTGTGGCCCTCTCTGCCACCGTTGCCAATGCCGGACAGTTGACCGAGTGGATCTCCGAAGTCCACGGTCCCACGGAGTTGATTTACTCCGACTATCGACCCGTTCCCCTAGAATATTACTTTTGCAGCGCCAAGGGACTATTTCCCCTGCTGAGTAAAGACCAAACCAAGATTAACCAGCGCCTGATTAAAACCCCAGGCAAAGGCAGAGGGTCAAGTCGAGACGAACCAGGGTTAATCGAGTTATTGACCCATTTGCATGAAAAAAATATGCTTCCGGCGATTTACTTTATCTTCAGTCGTCGGCGATGTGATGATGCAGTGACCCAAGTTTCGGATCTGAGTCTCGTCAGTCCAAAAGAAGCGGCCCAACTGCACAAACGAGTCCATGAATTTTTAGCCAAAAACCCAGAAGCGGAACGCACGGGACAACTGCAACCCCTGCTGCGGGGAATTGCTGCCCATCATGCCGGAATTTTACCCGCTTGGAAAGGATTAGTTGAAGAACTGTTTCAGGCGGGGTTAATTAAAGTCGTCTTTGCCACAGAAACCCTGGCGGCAGGAATTAATATGCCGGCTAGAACGACAGTGATTTCCAGTTTATCCAAGCGCACCGATGATGGACATCGACTCTTAAAAGCCTCAGAATTCCTGCAAATGTCCGGTCGGGCCGGTCGTCGGGGGATGGATGAACGGGGGTATGTGGTCACGGTGCAGACCCGGTTTGAAGGGGCAAAAGAAGCGTCCTACTTAGCGACTGTGGGACCGGACCCGTTGGTGAGTCAGTTTACTCCCACTTACGGGATGGTCTTAAATTTGCTGCAAACTCACACCTTAGAAGAAACCAAAGAACTGGTGGAATCGAGTTTTGGGCAGTATTTGGCAACCTTGCACTTGCAACCGAAACTCCAAGATATTTCCAAACAAACCCAGGAATTGGCGAGTTTGAAAAAGCAGTTACAAGGGGTGGATGAGGACCTGTGCAAGGGATATCAAAAATTACGCGATCGCATGAAGGTGGAAAAGCAACTGCTCAAAACCCTAGAGGAGCAAGCGCGAGAATCCACCCGGACGATCGCCGCTCAAGCTCTGCCAACGGCTGAACCGGGACAGTTGCTCAGTCTCAAAGGCCGTCATATTGTCACCAAAGAACCCATTTTGGCAGTTTTGGTCGCCAAAGCACCGGGCCCGGGGAAATCGCCGATTTTGGTCTGTCTGAGTCAAAGTAATCGCTGGTATGTGGGGACGGGACTGGATGTGGTGGAATTGCATGAACCGCTTCCGAGGTGGAATCAATTTGAATCGCCGATACCTCCGGGGGAATTGGTGTTGAAACCGGGACAATCCCGCAAGGGGAATGAAGATACAGCGGCGATCGCCCAGTTGATTCCCCTGGAAGTTCCCACCTTTTATGCCCCAGAAGTCGTGGAACAGGAGGGGCGAATTGCGGCCCTGCAAGCTCAACTTAAGGACCATCCCCTGAATCAATATGGACATCCGGGTACTCTGGTTAAACATTTTAAACGCTATAAGAGACTAGAAAGTGACCTATCCAAGGTTAAAAACAAGCTGGATAGCCATCTGACGGCGCACTGGGAAGAGTTTCTGGATTTGATTAATATTCTGCAACAGGTGGGATGTTTACGACAGTTGGAAACCCAAACCGATGGGGATGAAGATGCGATCGAAAATCTGACCTTTGAGGTGACTTCCTTGGGGGAAAGTGCAGCAGCGATTCGGGGAGATAACGAGTTATGGTTGGGATTGGCCCTGATGTCCGGCTGTTTAGAATGGTTACAACCCCATCAGTTTGCTTGTGCTTGTGCCGCTTTGGTGACAGAGGTTTCCCGTCCTGATAATTGGACGAATTATAATCTGTCCCGAGAGGTGGATGGGGCGTTGTCGCAATTGCAAGGAGAACGACGGAAACTGTTTCAACTGCAACACCGGCATCGGGTGACCCTGCCGATTTGGTTAGAACGGCAATTAATTGCGATCGTCGAAGAGTGGGCCCTTGGGGTGGAATGGACCGAACTCTGTGCGAATACGAGTTTAGATGAGGGGGATATTGTGCGGATGTTGCGCCGGACTTTAGATTTCTTGTCTCAGATTCCTTATGTTCCTCATATTTCTGAGGAGTTAAAGGTGAATGCTTATCGGGCGATTCAGTTGATTAATCGCTTCCCGGTGAATGAGAC
>CAYUEH010000474.1:0-4767 GCA_964442465.1 uncultured Laspinema sp.
GAAGGCAGTGCCTTTTCCCTACTCGCGCCACAATTCGCTAAAATTGCGATCGCACTGAAATCTTGGACCATACTTGCTCTTCCCGATAATCCGGCGGGGGATTAATCCCCCGCCTCATAGCTAAAGTCGGTTAAAAACCGACTGAAATGCTGAGGGAAAATTCAAGGTTTCCAGTCGGATTTATCCGACTTTAGCTATTAGCCGGGGGTTTGAACCCCCGGCGGGTGTTGCCACCAAGCCCAGAGTTCAAATGACATCCCATCCAATTCTTGCTCCCTGATTTTCAGCTATGGAAAAAATCCTGAACCTGCACATCGAGAAACTACCCGAAGGCGTTTATCTCGCAACATCGGACGAATTACCCGGGTTAGTCGCCCAAGGACGAACGATCGCGGAAACCTTGGAAATTGCCCGTGATGTGGCGTCCAAGCTATTAGCAGCCAGGAGTCAACGGAACCAAATCAACAGATTAGAGTAACCTTTACCTGCCGATAAAAGTCTTAGTAAAAAGCGAACCATGAATCAGTTAATCATAGAAAATCTCGATCCAAAACTGACAGAAAAGCTCCAACGTCGTTCAGTGTGGCAACAGTTTTAATCGAAAATCATCTTTTTAAAGGTTTAGATCCAGACTTTCTGGCGAAGGCGGCATTCATTCATCACGACTAGATTCTTCTGGGTTGCCTTCTTCCGTTCCTGTCTCTTCTTCCCCGCTTTCTACTGCATTACTTTGAGGTAACCCCGGTGGTGACTCTATCAATTCTAGTAATAACCGCTTCAGGTCACGTTCGGGTGGACGCTTCTCAAATTCGGCGTGGGTGTAAATCCATACCAGTATCACTTCTTGCTGTGTTACATCCAGCAAATATATCAATCGTCCTTGTTCTGCCGCACCGCCAAGCTGAGGCATTTTAAATTTTAACTTCCATAATTCATAGCCCTCACGGCTACTCCCCTTGGGATAAGGTTCTGGATCTGCCCGAACAAATCCACCCCACAGAGATCGGAATTGAGGAAGACGAGGATTCTCACTCAAACTTTTATTGATTTGTTGGATAACTTCTTCAAATCTTTTTCTTCCTCCCCGATTTTTCCGATATCGAGAATCAATGAGTTTTTGCTGAGTTCTTTCAAAGTGGTCGGAAAGTCTGACATTAAAGGTCTCGGATTCATTCACTAGATTCCTCCTCGGTCATTTCCTGGGAACTTTCCAAGTTTGCAAATGTTTCTGCTAATGCTGCTGACAAGATGGATTGATAATCCTCATTTTCCCGTTCTATTCCATTGAAAATTGCGTTGAGAAGACGTTGATATGCCTCAGCATAAAAAAATAAAGCTTCTAACTCTCCTTTTAAGACAATCCAGCTAATATTCCAAATGGTTGATACGCCCCCGATGAAAGAGAATAAGTAACCTGTAATACCTTGCGGAGGTTCAATTCCTGCATAAGCAAAGGTCGTCAGCAATTTTCGCTGATCTTCGGGAAGTTCTTCCCAATGGTCTTCTACTTCTACAGCTAAAGCATTCACCTTTTGCGCGATATCCCATAGTCGCGAAGAGTTCGCAGTGGGTGGTCGGTTGATTTCCCGATGTCGTAATAGATCCCTAAAGTCGTTAGGACTGATTGCGATCGCCTGAGTCATTTGCCTTTCCTCCCGGACTAGGATGCTAATCGTAAATTGGTTGACTATAAAAGCGTTTATTGGGTCAATTATAGCCAGGAACTACTCATTTTGAAAGGGTCCACCCTAAATGTAGAGGCGATTCGCGAATCGCCTCTACATTCTCTCTTAGCCTGCGAAGGCAGGCTTCGTCCGTATAGCCCCAGGCTTTAGCCTGCGGGTTTTTTATCACCTTCCCCCCCAAAACAAAAGGAGGGCAGGCAACAGCCCACCCCCCTTTTATTTCACGGTGCGTTAACTAACCTTTAACGCCACCCATTCAAACCTTAGTAGTCGAAGTCACCGCCGCCCATTCCGGCACCTGCGGGAGCGCCTTCCTTCGGTTCGGGTTTGTCAACCACGATGCACTCGGTGGTTAACACCATACCGGCGATGGAAGCTGCGTTTTGCAGAGCAGAACGAGTCACTTTGGCAGGGTCAACAATACCGGCTTCAAACATATCCACAAATTCATTCGTGGCAGCGTTGTAACCGACGTTGAAATCTTTCTCTTTCACACGCTCGGCAATCACAGCACCGTTTTGTCCGGCGTTTTCAGCAATCCGCTTCAGGGGAGCAGCGATCGCCCGAGCCACGATTAAAGCTCCGGTTAAGGCTTCACCCGTTAAGGTGGCATTGGCCCATTCTTCTAACACTGGAGTCAGGTGAGCCAAGGTGGTACCACCGCCAGGAACGATACCTTCTTCAACAGCCGCTTTGGTGGCGTTGATGGCATCTTCTAAGCGGAGTTTGCGGTCCTTCATTTCGGTTTCCGTTGCGGCACCGACTTTGATGACGGCAACACCACCAGCGAGTTTAGCTAACCGTTCTTGCAGCTTCTCTTGGTCGTAGGAAGATTCGCTTTCTTCCATCTGACGACGGATTTGCTCACAGCGAGACTTGACGGCTTCTTCGTTACCTTCGGCAACGATGGTGGTGCTGTCTTTGGTGATGGTGATGCGGCGGGCTTTACCGAGCATATCCAGCTTGGTATTGTCCAGTTTCAAACCGGCATCTTCGGTGATCAGTTGACCGCCAGTGAGTACGGAGATATCTTCGAGCATCGCTTTACGGCGATCGCCAAATCCAGGCGCTTTCACAGCAGCCACATTCAGCACACCCCGCAGGCGGTTCACCACCAGGGTTGCTAAGGCTTCTTTTTCGATATCTTCGGCGATAATCACCAGGGGACGACCGGCACGAGCGACTTGCTCTAACACCGGCACCAAGTCTTGGACGAGGTTGATTTTTTTGTCGGTGATCAGGATGAACGGCTCATCGAAGACGGCTTCCATGCGCTCGGTGTCGGTGACGAAGTAAGGGGAGATATATCCCTTATCGAAGCGCATCCCTTCGGTGATTTCCAGTTCGGTGGTCATGGATTTCCCTTCTTCCAAGGAAATCACGCCTTCTTTACCGACTTTATCCATTGCTTCGGCGATCATTCGTCCGACTTCTTCATCGTTACCGGCAGAGATGGTTCCGACTTGGGCGATGGATTTGGTATCTTCGACCTGACGAGCATGAGCAGCAATCTTTTCGACTAAGAATGCAGTTGCTTTGTCGATTCCACGTTTGAGGGCGATCGCATTGGCACCAGCGGCGACGTTGCGGAGTCCTTCTTTGACCATTGCATGGGCCAAAACCGTTGCCGTGGTGGTTCCATCACCAGCAGTATCGTTGGTTTTGGAAGCGGCTTGGCGAATCAGAGCTACCCCGGTATTCTCAACGTGGTCCTCCAGTTCGATTTCTTTGGCAATGGTGACGCCATCATTGACGATTTGAGGTGCGCCGAATTTCTTCTCTAGCACCACGTTGCGGCCTTTGGGTCCTAGGGTAACGGCAACCGCTTCTGCCAGGATGTCCATGCCTCGTTCCAGAGCGCGACGAGCATTTTCGTTGTAGATAATACGTTTAGCCATAGGTGTCCTTTGCAGTTTGTATGAGGTGTACTATTTCAGTTGAAGTTGAAATCAGATGGAAGGGTAAAAGTTGTTGAGGGGGTTACCCGTTTTAGCCAACGATCGCCAAGATGTCTTTTTCGGCGAGCAGGACGAACTCATCGGTGCCGAGTTTGATGTCGGTGCCTGCATATTTGGAGTAGAGCACTTTGTCACCGACTTTGACTTCTAACTCTTGGCGAGAACCATCGTCGTTGCGCTTGCCAGGACCAATTGCTGCAATTTCACCAACCTGGGGCTTTTCTTTGGCGGTGTCAGGGAGCAAAATGCCACCGGCAGTTTTTTCTTCAGAAGCACTGACCTTGACAAACACGCGATCGCCCAGGGGTTTAACGGTAGAAACACTTAAAGAAACAGCAGCCATGTAAAATCCTCCTTATCCATATCTATAGTCGATTCGGGTGAAAGCGCTGGCCCTCTAAGCTCAAAAGTCTGGACTGGCTTGAGTTTTATCTCTTTTCAGTCTTCCTTTGAGTCATCGGTTTAGCACTCTCGACCCATGAGTGCTAATTTAGCGGAATGTTTGTACTGAACGCAACTATTCGTTCTGTACGGGTTCCCGAACTTTTTGGAGGGGACCTTTGGGTAGGGGGTGGGGAAGAGGGATGGGAACCACGGATTACACAGATTTTCACGGAGAGGAGGAGAGGATGATAGAGAAACCAATTCCGGAACAAGTTACTTGTCAACCTGGGGATGAGAGTCCTTTGCAGTCTTGTGTTGAGACGTTGGGATTAAAGCAGATTCAGCGGCACGTTTTTATCTGCGCGGACCAGACTTTGGCGAAGTGTTGTTCAAAAGAGGAGGGTCTGGCGGCTTGGGATTATTTGAAGCAACGGCTGAAAGCATTAAAGCTCGATCGCGTTACTCCGACTCGTCCCGATTGTGTGTTTCGCACGAAAGCCAACTGTTTGCGGGTCTGCTGTGATGGCCCAATTTTGGTGGTCTATCCCGATGGGGTCTGGTATCGTTCTGCCACGCCAGAGGTGATTGAGCGGATTATCCAAGAGCATTTAATCGGGAATCAGGTGGTGGAGGAGTATGCATTTCTGACTCATCCATTACCCACTCCCGATGCGGAAGGGATGGGGTTGGACGAATAAATAACAAAACCCCTTCGTTATTTCACGTAGGGGCGCAATGCT
>CAYUEH010000475.1:0-4758 GCA_964442465.1 uncultured Laspinema sp.
CGAACCCCGAAATCCTTATGAATATTAAGTGATGGGTTTCCCTGAACTAAAAACCAGGTGAGTTAACTCACCCGGTTTTTAACCTCTGCCCTCCCAAGGTGCATTTTGCGCTCCATGAACATCAGGATATCCCCGATAATCAGGACTGTACCAAATTGAATCGCTATTCGGAGTACGATGTAAAGGTTCCAAATCGCCCAAACGTCGGTAAATCTTCTCCCCTTCCCTTGCTCCTTCTAACAGTGGCAATTCGCTACCACTGAGATTAGTCGTTCCTGCATACCAAGCTAATGCTTGTCGATGCGGACTATTTTCAGTATCATCCGGGGTAAAACCAGCCCTCTGGCTCAAAACAACATTCCAATCTGCGGCATCAATCTCCCGTCCATTCCTTGTCTTAGTTCTCGGTTCTTCAGACTCCGCCACATTTTGGTAATAATTATCAGCAAATGTGACATTTTCCCAAACCGTAACTTCCGGGTCGTTCTGGCTTTGTAAAGGCGACGGTAAAGAAGATTGGCTGAAATCGTGAGGGTCGATAGTGGTCATCATTAAGTCAGATATGTTATCCTCAGTTCCCCACAAATTCGGGAAGAAAGTTCCCATGCGTTGAATGATTTCACTGTTGATAACTGCTCCTTGACCCACCCCAATGAAATGCATCGGCGATTTAAAGAAAGCGTCATTGTCTAACTTTTGGTTTAAGCTAACCAAAGAAGCGAACATTGCATCGGCTGCGGCTTCAGCAAACCCGGAATTATAGCCGGTTTGGTGAGGGGTCATTTCTAAGTCGGGGATGAGAACTAAGGGAGAGCCGAATTTACTTTCTGGGATGTTGTAAATTTTGGTGCCTTGGTTATTTTGCCAATACCATTGACCTGTTCCCGGTTCATAGTACATGACTAAACCGCCGTCATCTTCTGGGGAGAAGGGTTGGGTGATATGCAACGCCATTTGTTCAAATTGTTGGTTGATTAGATTGGGTTGAACTTCTAATCCCCGACTCAATACTGTGACGCTACTAAAAGCGTTGCCGTCAATACTGGGTTGAACCGCTTGTGGAGTTTTGAACTGACTATCCTCAACAACTGGCCTCGGTGAGCCATTAATCACCGCTTCTACAGCCCAATGATACTCCTGACCTGCGTGATAAAATTGTGTTAGAATTAAGGCAGGAAATTGGATTGACGGAGATTAACGATGGATGGGGAAGAACTGCTGAGACGCTACGATGCGGGAGAGAGAGATTTTCGAGCAATTATTTTGCAGCATACTGACTTAAGCAATGTCAAGTTAGATTCGGTCAATTTAAGCGGTGCTTGCTTTTACAATGTCAACCTCCACGGTGCTAACTTAAAAAATGTTAACTTAAGCAGTATCGAATGGTGGGGCTGTAATTTGTTGGCTGTGCAATTCTGGTTATGTAACTTGAAAGATGCTATTATCGATCATTGTGTTTTAGAAAGTGCCAGATTTTTTGACTGCGATCTCAGAAAGTTTAAAACCATCGGATGCAACATGACTTGTACTGCCTTTACTAGAGTAAATCTTCAAGGGGCTGACTTGGGTGGTTTTGGCGAAGAGCCTTGTCGGTTTTGGGACGTTATTCGACCTGACGGAGTTTTGATTCCCGGTTTCACCTTAAATCTCTATCGTTCTTCACATAATAAAAAAATATAAAAACCCATTTAATAAATAACCATAATATTTGATATAAAAAAAAACGGAGAACAAATTAGATAGAAAATAGGACATTGGGTTTTTGGCGTTCGGGAGAAATGAATGATTTGGTGCGCCAGTAAAATGAAATAATTATATACTTAGGAATCAAATAGATTATTTGATTCCTAAGTATAAGATTTAAAAAATAGAGGTTTTCATTTTTGTGAGGCCGCTATTTTTTATAAAAACCTAGCTATTTAAAGTCTGCTGAATAGTTTCTGGTAGATTTGACAGGAAATCAAAATTAAAGTCATAATCGCGAACTCGGTTACGCTCATTCAGAATGTGGGTCAGTTCTGGAATAGTGACTCGCCAGGTATCTGGGTTTCTCCAATCCGTTGGATTAGTGATGTTACCGCGATTGTTGTTCAAAAACTGGGAAAATACATTCAGTGGATTGGCAATCCCTTCTGAGGATACATTATTCCAATCTGGTTCCGCTCTATTGGGGGTTATATATGCGAAAGATTCTAGGTTTGACGAAGTAATATCGACCCCTGGTTGTTCTACAGCGATAATTGTTTTCCACGTCCATCTAGGAATGTGAATTTCTTGGCTGACTAAATTGCCAGGGTTTGTATTTCCCATATTGATGTACTGTTCATTTAAAACATCATCCAGTAGTTCGGGGACATTGGTTTTCTTTTGGGGTTGAGAATTTTGCCCAAAAGCTCCAGCAAAAATATAAAGCTCTTCTCCTTGAGTGGCTCTTTCATCTACCACTTTATCTTCTATATTAAACCAAGCAGAAGCATCCTTGGGATTGTTGCTGTTTGGTATGAAAAATCGATTATTATCCATTGATTGGGCAATCAAATTAGTTGTGAGGTATGTTGCCAACTGGTCTTTAGGATGTCTTAATCGATCGCGATCGGGAGCCAAATGTCCTCGATCCATTCCCAATCCTGTAAAGATATTTGCATCATAGCTGGACAGGCCACTCGCTAATAAATCAGGGTCAGCTATAAATTCAGGTCTTTGTAGTAATCCTGTTGGGAATTCTCCCGGTTGGAGTTGTGGCTGTGTCGCCCATGTTTTGTCTACTTTCCATCCTACCCAATTGGCCAGTTTAGTATCGGCATTGTAAGACAGAGCGTATTGTGGCTTTTCTAGTAACAAATTGTTGACAGAGGTGCTACTTTCCAGATTCCATCTAGCCTCTGTAGGATTGGCAATTTTGAGGAAATCACTCTTAAAGAAAACGTTATCTATGTAAACGAAATCTCCCCCCTGTAAAGAAAAACTTATTTTTGCGGGTTTCCCTCGAAACTCTGCTATTTCTGAATCAGAAAGATGTAACTTGAGTTGAAAAGTTTCAAAGCCTTTTCGTCCAAATCCTATTTGATTTTCAATTTCTGAGTAAATTTCTTTAACGGTCGGAATTTCTCGGCTATTAGTTTCGTTAATTAAAAAGTCTGCGTCTTGATCGAGAGCGATGGTAACATTTTTGCTTTGACCATCCATTGTTTCAAGTTTAACATTTAATTCTCCACTCTCAACAGGAGCAAAAACATCAAATCGTAAATTTCCCCAATCCGGGACCATGAACCAATCATGAGTAGCTTGAGTTGGGTTGCCTCCTCCCAGTTGCAAAGCATAATTCAGCCCATTTGAATAGGGATTAGAACCGGGAATACCTGCCACATCAATTAAAGCGCTTTGTTTTAAAGAGTTACTAGGGGTATCAATGTACCAACCCGGAATATTTTGGCTGCTGTACTTATAAACAAGTGCATCAAAATTTCCATTAAACAGAGTGGGAACGGCAAAATCTCCCCACAATCCCGATATAGGATTGTTTTCTTGCTTGACTGAAACTCGCTTAGTTTCTAAATATTCTCTCCAGCCGTCATTGGGATAGCTGAATTCTTGAATTTCGTCTTTGCTCAACTTACCTCCTTCAAAACTATATGGACGGAATTGATTGCCTCCACCCAAAACTGAGTGGAACCAACCCGTACCAATCCCCTCCCAAGGAGCCATCTCTTCACCGTGGCTAAAGTTAGCATTAGTATGGTCTGGGCTGTACCAGGGTCGTTCGGAGGAGGATAAATCCCCTAAGCGACGATAAATTGTTTGCCCATTTTCTGAAGGAATCTGATTCAGATTGAGGTCTGCCGTTCCCGCATACCACCCTGCGGCTGCTTGATGAGGACCACCTGTCTCTAGATTTTGGTTGAAACTCGCCCAGGAACCCAAGTTCACATTCCAATCCGCCGTAGACAGTTCTTTGCCGTTGAGGGTATTACCCGTCCCTTTGTTTTGATAGTAGTTATCCGCATAAGTCACGTTGTCCCACACTACCACTTCCGGATCGAGGATAGTGCTAAAAACGGGTTCTGGAAAAGTCGGGTCGTAATCATACGGATCGATTGTAGTCATCTGAAGGTCGCGATCGCTCTCATTGGTACCCCCAGCATGAGGAAAATACGTCCCCAACCGCTGAATAATTTCCGTATTCACCACTGCACCTTGACCCAATCCAATAAAATGTAATGGCGAGTTAAAAATATCTCCTTGGGTACGGATAAGATTGCCATTAGCATCATAGAGACGAGACCCCTCTCCCACTGCACCGCCATATTGTTGGTCGAGTTTCACCAAGGAAGCAAACAAAGAATCTGCCGCCGCTTCTGCAAAACCTCCGTTATAGAAACTGCTGGAATTGAGACCCTGCATCCAATCTGCTAACAATACCAGTGGTTTTTCTTCTATAGGTGTTGCGTTAGTCGCCACCCAACTATTCCCGTTTAAGGTGACAGATTGCCATCCCCCAGTAGAGGGATTGTATTTCATCACCGAACCGCCTGCTTTTTGAATTTTACTAGCGAGCGCATTAATTTGACTGTCAAGCAAGCGGTTATGTCCTTCATTATTGTGCGGTTCTACGCCGCGAGTCAATACTGTCACACTCGTAAACGGACTGGATGAAGGACTTGGCAGTAAGGGAGTTTGGAATTCACTATCCTCAACAACCGGCCTCGGTGAGCCATTAATCACTGCTTCTACGGCCCAATGATACTCCTGACCTGCCGT
>CAYUEH010000476.1:0-4737 GCA_964442465.1 uncultured Laspinema sp.
GGGCTTTAAAGAATTTTGCAAGAGGTCTATTGAGAAGCGCTTTATACTGGACAACTTGGGATTGGCCTTACCCCCCTTGCCAAATGCCGGAATAGATACTTTGGACCGCGATCGCAATTCGATGTAAATCCTCCTTTAACAGCGGCGGCCAGTCTACTCCGGCGTTCCAACCACTTTCAAAAAGCTGCTGACTTTCCACCGTTAACAGATACAAGGCCCAGACCAAGTTCCGGTCTAAATTTTTGGCCTCTTTTAATCCATCAAACACGACCTTAAGTGCTAATAAAATAGCCGTTACCTGACCAGGAATTGGCGGTTTTCCTTGTTGGAGACGGCGGAGTAAATCATCAGGGTTGCGCTGAGAACTTAGGGCAGTTCCCTGATCCATTAAAAAATTGTAGGCAGTTGGGTAATCCATCGGCTGTTTTTATCGAACAAAATTGGCAGGGTCGCACAGAGTTGCATCCTAACTGTAGCGCAAACCGAGAAGAGTGCGATCGCCTGGGATGGGAGCAGCCCGTTTGAGGCAGTGGTATCATTAAAAAATAAACTGAATTAATCTATACAAAATAAACTCCCATGAAAAACATCAAAGCTGCCTTGAACAAATTCCAGCAGCAAAGAAAAGGGTGGATGATTTTGGGCCTGGGAATGCTCAGTATTAGCTTTCCCTTACAGCCGATTTTATCCCTTGAAACAATGGGAATTTCACCCCAGTTCCAGAACCCTAATATAGAACAAAGACAGACCGGGGAATCCAGATCTGCTCATCCTCTCATCCTCACCCAAGAAGACTCCATGCCCTATTTATCGCAATTAGAAGCACAGATTATTCGGGAAATGAATCAAGCGCGGACCAATCCCGGAGACTATGCAGACCAACTCGAAACCTTGAAAAACTATTACGATGGTAGACTGTTTAAACTACCCGGAGAAACCCCCATCCGCACCCAAGAGGGCATCAGCGCCGTTAATGAAGCCATTCGGGTCCTGCGAGGAATGGATTCCAAACCCTCCTTGCGACCCTCCCGAGGGATGTCTCAAGCGGCAGCGGATTTAGTCGAGTACCAAGGGCCACGAGGGGAGACCGGACATACCGGCAGCGATCGCAGTACCCCGTTTGACCGCATGAACCGTTATGGACGCTGGCGCGGGGGGGCCGCAGAAAATATCAGTTACGGTCCCGATACTGCCGAACAAGTGGTCATGCAACTGATTATCGATGATGGCGTCCCCAGTCGCGGTCATCGGGAAAACATCTTCAACGGCGAATTTCGCTGGACTGGGGTCGCCTGTGGCCCTCATGAAACTTACGGGCAAATGTGCGCGATCGTCTATGCCAATGGATATGACGAACAGGAATAGTCTATAAACACCCCCACCCTGAAAGGTGCGGGTTTTTGCCGAATCAGACCCCATTTCCCCAATAATAAAGGCCCCTTTGAGCAGAACTTTGATTTTTGCGGCATACTTAGATATTTGTTAAAGAGTCATTCCTCATCGCCGCAATTGCTGGTTTTTTCATGACGCTGACGCAAGTTTGGGGTACATTACTGATTTTCATCCTCTGTCCAATTTTAGGGGCCTTACCCTTGATTGATTGGATCACTCGCGCCCTCACCGGCCAAAATTTGCGGCGGGTGGGAACTGGCAATATTGGGGTCTCTGCGGCCTTCTATCATGGGGGACGAGTTGCCGGTATCCTAGCGGTGATATCCGAGGCGTCAAAAGGAATTTTAGCCGTCTTGCTGGCAAGGCAGTTTTTTCCTCAGCATCCAGAATGGGAATTAATTTCCTTGATTGCCTTGGTGATGGGTCGGTATTGGAAAGGAAGTGGGGCCGGGACCACCAATGTGGTTTGGGGGTTTGTCATCCATGACCCGATCGCCTCGGGGTTGATTTTTTTGATTGGGGGGATTAGTTTTACACTGGTGCGAGAGCGTCAGCAGGGTCGGACCTTAGTGTTGGTCCTCCTGCCACTGATTACGGCTGCCTTGCACTCCCAGCAAGTCGAACGAATCGCCGCTGCGATCGCCCTGGGGGTAATACTCTACTGGATTTACCAAAAAATGCCTGACGATTTAGATTTGCCTGCCACCAACAGTCATGAACAATCTCAGAAGATGTTTCGCTTCTTCCGAGGCGATCGCGCCCTGGTTTCTCTGGACAAACCCCTAGATGCCGCCAAAGTCGGCGCAAAAGCCGCCACCTTAGCCGCCCTCAAACAGTCCGGCTATCCCGTGCCCCAGGGATGGGTCCTGCCTCCCGGGGATGACCCATCCCCCTTGATTGCTCATCTTGACCCCTCACCGGACTCTCCCCTGATTGTCCGGTCCTCCGCCATTGGCGAAGATACGGAAACTGCCTCCGCTGCCGGTCAATACCTCTCCATTGCCAACGTTATTTCGCGCCCCAGTTTAAGTGAAGCGATTACCCGCTGCTTAACCTCCTACGATCGCCCCAATGCTGCTCAATATCGTCAGGATTCTAGTCCTAAAATGCGATCGGGCAATCGTCGTCAAGCCGCAAGAGACGCAATGGCAGTTCTGATTCAACCCCAAATTCCTGGGGTGTTTTCCGGTGTTGCCTTTAGTCGGGACCCCATCGCTGGACAAGGGGATTTTGTGGCGATCGAAGCCCTCCCCGGAGACTGTTCCCGAGTCGTCTCCGGACAAGTCACCCCAGAACGTTACCAAGTCTTGATCTCCGCTACGGATGTGGATGCCAGCGCCACATGGAAACTCCCCGAGGACCAACAACTCACCCTCGAAGGCACCGGGGATGTCCCCCGACGATTGCTGCAACAAGTCGCCTATCTCGTCCGCCATCTGGAAAACCACTACCACGGCATTCCCCAAGACATCGAATGGACCTACGATGGGGAATCACTCTGGCTATTACAGGCGCGTCCCATCACCACCCTGCTACCTATCTGGACCCGGAAAATTGCTGCCGAAGTCATCCCCGGCACCATTCGTCCCCTCACCTGGTCCTTAAATCGTCCCCTCACCTGTGGCGTTTGGGGGAAACTGTTTAGCCTCGTTTTAGGCAAACGCGCCCGTCATCTGGATTTTCTGCAAACCGCCACCCTGCATTTTTCTCATGCCTACTTTAATGCCTCCTTACTGGGGGAAATCTTTCTGCGCATGGGGTTACCCCCAGAAAGTCTGGAATTTTTGACCCGAGGTGCGCCCTTCAGCAAACCGCCCTTAACCTCGACCCTGATTTCTCTGCCCGGATTACTGCGCTTGCTGCGGCGAGAAATCCGCTTGGGATTTAATTTTGATGACTTAGAACAGAGGCGTTTGGCCCCCGCCTTGGCCGCATTGGAATCTCAGAAAGCCCTTTGCGTTGCCGATGACAAGGGACCGGGATCCGACGGTTCTTCCTTAACGCCTCAATCCCTGCTGCAACGGATCGATGAGATTTTGGAGTTGTTAGAAACGGTCACTTATTACAATATTTTGTCTCCCCTGAGTTTTGCCTTGAGAAAGGGAATGCTCAAAGTGGGCGATCGCGAACTGGATTATGGCCAAACTCCCGAAATCTCCGCAGTCCAGGCCCTCCAAGAAATCGCCAATGCCGCCCTGTTGGTGTTGCCGGACTTGGATGAAATTAGTCTCCCGGGGGATAAAACCGGAGATTGTTCTCAACTGTTTGCCGTCCTCGCTGAAATGCCCGATGGACAAACGATTTTTGACCAATTCGATGAGTTTCTCAACCGCTACGGCTATTTGAGCGATGTTGCTACGGATATCGCCGTTCCTACTTGGAAAGAAGACCCTCGCCCTGTGCGCCAACTGTTTACTCAGCAGTTGTTTCAACCCGTTCCTCTGGCCAATTCACCCACCTCCCAACGCATCAAAGCCCAAATTGTTCAAAGTCGTCTGGACTTAAAGGGTCGGGTGGCGATGGTTTATAATAAGTTATTGGCCCATTTACGGTGGAGTTTTTTAGCTTTAGAGCAGCAGTTTATAGAGGGTGAAATTCTCGCTGAAAAGGGAGATATTTTCTTTTTAGAGTTTGGGGAAATTCGGAAATTAATCGAAGGTTCTAGTCGGGAATTAAGACCTCGAATTCGGGAACTAATTGCTCATCGACGGGATGAGTTTGCCCGTAATAAACAACTGAAATCTGTGCCTGCGGTGGTTTATGGAAATACACCGGCCCTGCCTTCTAGTGTAACTCGCACCGTCGTGGATATGTCTCAAGGATTGCGGGGGATTGGTGCCAGTGCGGGGGTGGTGGAAGGTCGCGTGAAAGTGCTTCGCAATTTACAAGAAGTTAGCCCGATTGATAAGGAAACGATTCTGGTTGTTGCTTACACCGATGCGGGTTGGTCGGCTGTATTAGCCCGCGCTGGAGGGTTGATTTCGGAGGTGGGAGGACAACTCTCCCACGGGGCGATCGTGGCTCGTGAGTATGGAATTCCGGCGGTGATGGATGTTACGGATGCGACTTCTCGTCTTCACGATGGTCAATGGGTTCGGATTGATGGAGCACAAGGGACGGTAGTGATTGTGGGGGATGGATCAATGAGATGATGATTGGGGGGCTTGAAGAGAACGACTGAAGTCGGGACGTTGAACTGAAGAGAACGACTGAAGTCGTTACTACAAACGAAGAGAACGACTGAAGTCGTTACTACAAACGAAGAGAACGACTGAAGTCGGGACGTTGAACATCCTCCCCATCCTCCCCATCTCCCCCATCTCCCCCATCTCCCCCATCTCCCCC
>CAYUEH010000477.1:0-3144 GCA_964442465.1 uncultured Laspinema sp.
TGTTCGTAGTAACGACTTTAGTCGTTTCTTTTATCTTTTTTGTGGCGATCGCCTGCTGGCGTTGGCAGAGTTAACGCCCGGAAACGACTTCCGTCGTTACTACAAACGAAGAGATTTCTCCCCTGTTCGTAGTAACGACTTTGGTCGTTTCTGGAGTTTCCCTGTGAAACTCATTCCGGTGGCCCTTTTGTTTCAATGGGGTCAGGGATCAAGGGTTTCTTGCCCCTAGACTAGGGAGAGGCCCATTTATCAGAAAACATCTCAAATTGTTAAGTTTTGTTAAAAAAGCCCCTATTTCATCAAAACGGTAAAATATAATACAGAAAGAGAGTGAAATGCCAAAAAGCGGCCCCTCTCCCAACTTTAGTAAATTCACTTAATTTAGAACAGGAACAAAGATATGAAACTAACTTATCGCGGAATTGGCTACGATTCGGAACCTCAGCGCTTTACTCTGATGGAGGGAGAAATTGGGGGGAAATATCGGGGAAATGATTGGCAAGTGCGCTATCCCCGGCATATTCCTGTCCCGGCAACCCGCCATGAGTTAACCTATCGGGGGGTTCAGTATCAGTTGGGGGAACCTGTCAGCACCCCAGTGGCACCAGTAGCCCCCAAGGCTCGGCAGGTGAGGACCCTGATGGATGCTCAACCGGCGGACAAGGTGATGGAAGAGGTTGCCAAACTTCACCGCAATAACATTTGTCGGAGTTTAGAACGTCGGATGCAAGCGGCAAGGATGCTGGGGAATGAAGACTTGATGGAACAGCTACAACAGGAGTCGCAAGAACTCACCTGCTATCCTTATTAAGAGATGAAGATTAAGCCTCTCTAGGGGTTGCGCCGTAGCCAGATCCCGCGCAACCCAGCGGCAGTGGCCCCTTGATAATCATCCCGATAGCTATCGCCGATGTGCCATGCTTCAGACGCTGCACAGTCATGTTTTTCTAAACCCGCCGCAAAAATCGGCGGGTTTGGTTTTGCGGCCCCCACGAGGGTAGAAATGGTGACGGAATCAAAGAATTGGGCCAAATCTAATGCCTCTAGGACGGAGTAGAGTCGGGAGTCAAAATTTGACAAAATTCCCAGTTGAATGCCTTGAGCATGGAGGAATTCGAGGGTGGGGCGCACATCCGGATAGACGAACCAAGGGTCAGCGGTGGCAAAGTAATCGTACAGTTGCTTAAAGAAGGGGGAAAAATCGGCAAACTGGTGGAAGACTCCGGCGCGTTTGAAGGTATCCGAGGCGATCGCCTCCCACCACTGAAATTCCAGGGGGGGAATCTCAGTTTGCGGGACTCCTGGAAATGCCGCCTGTTCTGTGGCGGCAAAACTGTCGAAAAATGCCTGATTGAGCAGGCGATCGTCAACCTCGACCCCAAAGCGACGGGCAAAATTTCCGTAAGCTGCACCGACAGTACCACGCACTCCAAAGAGGGTCCCGGCGGCATCTAAAAAAATCACCGAAGGTTGCGACATCAGGTTAGGTTAACGGGGTAAACCGGATTGAGAGAAAAACTCACGCACGGGCTGAGTAATCCAATTTAAGCCGACTTTAAGCTGATGGTCAAATGTGGGCATCCGATACAGATAGGCTAAACGCCGTAAGAGGTGGGCCATTTGACCATCCAATTTGACCCCCAATCCGGTTAAGGTGGCATTATCAATTCCCAAGGTCATCATTTCGCCTAATCCTTGATATTCAAAGGGGAGAAGGGGCCGATCGCTCAGGGAGGCCCAGACATTCCAGGCGGCATAATCCGCTTGCTGCATGGCTGCTTGTGCCGTGGTGGGGACAGGTTGTCCGCTGGCATCGAGACTATAGGCGAGGTCCCCGACTGCAAATAGTTCGGGATGGTCGATCGCCTGTAAGGTCCGCGTCACTTCGATTTGACCTCGTTCGGTATGCTTGACGGGGAGGGATTGCACCACGGATGCCACTTGGGTGCCCACGGTCCAAATCACCACATCCACGGGAATCGGGTCTACTTGTCCTCGATATAACAAGGAAATGGTATCGGCAGTAATTTCTTCGGTGGTGGTTTCTAAATCAATCCAAATTCCCCGTTCTTCTAGGGCTTTTGTGGCTGCTTCGCGGTTAAATTCCGTGGAGGTTTGCAGAATTTCTGTGCCCTTTTCCACTAGGCGCAGACGACCTCGGTTTTGGAGGCGATCGGCTAGTTTACAAGCTAATTCCACCCCGGAATAGCCGCCTCCAACGACGGCGATGCGGATTTTGTCTTGGTCCGATGCTTCTAAAAGGCGCAGTCGTTCTTCCAGGCGATAGGCATCAGCAATGGTGCGGAAGGGGAAGGCATAATCGGCACATCCGGGGACTAAATCTAAGGGAGTTTCTCCACCGAGGGCCACGATGGCGCGATCGTAAGTCAATTCCATCCCATCCTCTAAATGGACCTGTCTGTTTTCTAGGTTGATGTCAGACACGGTGCCTTGATGGAAGCGCACGCGGGTATTTGCCAACAGTTCGGAAAAGGGTGGCGCAATTTCCCAGGATTGTAGTTCCCCGGTGAGCAACTCGTAGAGGAGGGGGGAGAACAAAAAGCGATCGTTGTGATCAATTAGAACAATCTCGGGGGTTTCTGGCGGGTTCCAGGGTAACTCGCTCAAGCGCAAAGCGGCATACAGACCGCCAAATCCGCCGCCAAGGATACAAATTCGTGCTTTTTCTGTCATAAAAGTGGGCGATCGCGTGGGTTAACAAGATACTCTTTTCCAAGATAGCAGGGCGATCGGTCAGCGTGGGGCAAACGGGGGGAATTGAAACCCTGAGAATCACCTCTGGCAAAAGGAGTCTAGCTCTTTCCTCGGTCTTTTGTCCCCCGGGGGTTAAATCAGGGTTCAGGTTCCCTTCAATTTCCGGAGGAACCGATATTTTCTCCGCAATAAAATTACAGGCGCTAGAACCAATTGGCAGCGTCTTTAGTACCCTTAATTTCCCCCTCCACTCTTTAATTATGACCGTAACTAACGACAAGCCTAATTCCCTTTTCCTGGAGATTGACAAGATTTGCCCTCTTTCAGAAGTGGCGAACAATCAAGTTTTAACGAGTGAGATTCAGCAGCGGTTAACAGAGTTGGAATTACTCACTCCTCCCGTTGATGGTGTTTTTGGGGAACTGACGA
>CAYUEH010000477.1:3244-4736 GCA_964442465.1 uncultured Laspinema sp.
AATTATGAACGGGGTCATCGCCGTCATTATCGGATTACCTTACAAGAAGCGATTCGGGGTAATCGAGTCTGGTATGCTTTTGAAGAGCACGTTCAACTCATAGAAGGAAACCGCACCCTCACTCAACCGCAGCAACCGGCGGGATCGGTGCGATTAAATGTGCCTTTTAGGTCTCAGCTTGATAACTATTACAATCCCAGCGGCGCTTGTAATGTTACCTCGATCGCCATGTGTTTGGAATATCTAGGCGTTCCCCGCTACGACAATCGCTATCGCCAGATGGAAGATGAGTTATATCGCTGGTGTCTCGATCGCGGATATTCCCGTCATAATCCTGAACATTTAGCGCGAGTTGTCCGCGACTATAAACGTAAAGATGACTTTACCTACTGGGGAACCATCGAACGCTGTAAAAACCACCTACGCAGTGGCAATCCCTGTGTGATTCACGGCTATTTCACCAGCTTTGGTCACATTATTGTTTTAGTCGGATTTGACGCCAACGGATTTATCGTTCATGACCCTTATGGCGAATGGTTCCCGACGGGTTATCGAAATGATAAAAGCGGTGCTTATCTGCACTACTCCTACAATTTAATCCGCCGCACTTGTATTCCCGATGGCCAGTTTTGGGTTCACTACATTAGTCGTTAAACTCAACCTTTACATCGGATATAAATTCTAACACGGAATCAACGGTTTCCGTGTTTTTTTATGGCTAATCGTTTAATAAATAACCGGCCAGACTTTCAGCAATTTATAATAAATTTGATTCATGACTGGCGTTGGGTTGATTTTGATTGAGAGGTGGTTTCTGTTAAGAAGTTTTTCAGTGAATCTGTGAATGCCATCTGGGTTATCATCAGTCTCACTGGGCTGAGTTGTTAATTTTACCCTATTTCTGGCCGTTTTATGGATGGGAGTCCCTTAAATAACCGATGAATCAATCGAACTCCGAGAAATCGATGCGCCAAAGAATGCTGGCAGGAGAGCTTTATCTGGCAAGCGATCCAGAACTGGTGGAGTTGCTTGGGCGATCGCAACGCATTTTACATCGGTTCAATCTCTCCTTTCCTGATGCCACCCTAGAACGAGAATCTCTCATCCAAGAACTGTTTGGGAAAATTGGAGCAGGTTCTGAAGTTAAACCGCCATTTCGATGCGACTACGGTTTTAATATTTTTGCAGGGGAGCGCCTGTTTATCAACTACGATTGTGTGATTCTCGACTGCAATAGAGTCCAACTGGGCGATCGCGTTCTGATTGGACCCAAGGTGCAAATCTACACCGCCACTCACCCGCTCAATCCCACGGAGCGTCAAGAGGGATGGGAGTCTGCCTTGCCGGTGGAAATCGGGAGCGATGTTTGGATTGGCGGAGGTGCGATTATCTGTCCGGGGGTTACCATTGGAGAGGGTTCTACCATTGGTGCAGGGAGTGTCGTGACTCGAAATGTGCCCCCGAGGGTCGTTGCTGCGGGAAACCCCTGTCG
>CAYUEH010000478.1:0-4694 GCA_964442465.1 uncultured Laspinema sp.
TGGCGATCGCTTTTCACCTCTAGGACTCGAATACCCGAACTAGGTAATGGATTTAACAGGGATTGTAATTGCTGCCAAGACTCAATCCGCTGATGGTCGATATCATAGGCAGCACATAACCGGGCAAAATTGATGTTTTGTGGAGTAGCAAAAAACTCGGTGAAGGGCGGGTCAAATTTGGCAATGGGTAACATTCCAAAAATCCCACCGCCGTTATTATTAATTAAAATTATTGTTAAATGACCTTGAAAATATTGGCGGATTAAAAAGCCATTGGTGTCATGTAATAGGGCTAAATCTCCTGTTAACATGACGCTACTTTGATGGCGATGGGCGATGCCTAATGCGGTGGATAATGTTCCGTCAATGCCGTTTGCGCCTCGGTTGACGAAGGGGTGGATATGGCGGTTCCCCGGTTTCCAGAAATATTCCATATCTCGGACGGGCATACTATTGGCAATAAATAGGGGAGTTTCTGGGGGTAAATGTTGGGAAATCAGCCATGCCACTTTGGGTTCAATTAGGTCGGGAATGGATGAGAGGGTGGTGTCGATTTTCTCTCGGGTTTGGCGTTCAGCTTCACACCATTGTTGTAGATAGGCGGTGGGGGAAGGAGTGGTTTCAAGCGGGGGTAAGGTGGCGGCAAGGGAGGCGATCGCCATTCGGATGGGAATCGTGCGGCCATGTAGGGGGTCGAGGTTGCGATCGCTATCGGTAACTAAAAAGGTTAAAGGTTGAGTAGTTTCCAACCAACTGCGAAGGGTTTTGCTGGTGGGTAATTCACCGATTTGAATCGCCATTTCTGGGGTGAATTTCTCAGCCCTTATGGGATTTCTGAGGATGAAATCATAGGTGGAAATTAAATAGGGATTGAGGTCGGCATAATTGCGGAGGGGGGATAATCCTTCGGCAAGAACCGGCCAATTTAAGGTTTTAGAAAGATGGGCGATCGCCTGACAATAGTCTCTGGGATTTTGGGGTTGGGCGACTCCGGCAATGATGATTCCCCGTTGGCAATTTTGCCACTGTTGGAGAGGGGATGGGGGGGATGGGGGAGATGGGTAAAGAATTCTTCAGGTTGGAAGGTTGCTGCTAAATGGGTGGCTTGGGGTTCTGGTAAAGGGGCTAATGGATCGCGAAAGGGGAGATTCAAATGGACGGGACCGGGTACGGGAAATAAGGTTTTTTCCCAAGCATGAATCAGGGTTTGGCGGAGATAGCTGAGTTGTTTTAGTTCTAAAGATGGCGTGGCTAATTCCGTTTGCCAGTTGGGATAATGTCCATACAGTTTAATTTGGTCAATGGTTTGACCGGAATGGCAATCTCGCAGTTCTGGGGGTCGGTCTGCGGTTAAAATTAATAAGGGAACGCGGCTTTCTTTTGCTTCAATAATTGCGGGATAAAAATTTGCCCCAGCGGTTCCCGAGGTACAAACTAAGACAACAGGTTTGCCCGTTTGTTTGGCTTGTCCTAATGCAAAAAAACTGGCCGATCGCTCATCTAAAACCGGGATGGCTTCAATCTGAGGATGGCTGGCAAAGGCAACGGTTAAAGGGGTGGAACGGGAACCGGGACAAATCACTGCTATGGTTAATCCCAGGCGTTGGAATGTCTCGACTAAAATAGAAGCCCAAACGGTGTTAGTATTGCGGAAATCTATTGGCATTCTTAAGGGAAAAAGGAATCCTAATGGTCCCGGTGATTGAGGTTAAACTAAGGCTTTTAACAGGGTTTTGAGTTTGAGTTGCACTTCGGCTAATTCTTTGTCTGGATCGGACCCTGCAACAATTCCTGCCCCAGCATATAATCGGGCCCGATCGCCTTCAATTAAAGCGGACCGAATGCCCACAATAAATTCACAATTCCCATAGCCATCAATCCACCCTAATGGGGCGGCATATAAACCGCGATCGAAGGCTTCATAACGGCGAATTTCTTGACAAGCAGTATCCCGGGGAACCCCTGCCACTGCGGGAGTGGGATGGAGGTCCGCTAAAATGTCTAAGGGATGAATTCCCGGAGGTAAAGGGGCTTGAATTGGAGTCCAGAGATGTTGAATATTGGACAATTGTAATAACAACAATTGTGGGGGAACGTTGGGAGTTAGCCCTAAACGAGTCAGGCGATCGCAGATAAAATCAATCACCACTCGATGTTCATGAATTTCTTTCTCACTGGATAACAGCAGTTTGGCTAATTCTGCATCTTCTCCGGATGTTTTACCCCGTGGGGCAGAACCGGCTAAGGCATCAGTGGTTAATTGATGATTATAAATCGCCAGCAAGCGTTCCGGACTGGCCCCAATAAAATTAGTCCCGCCGCCATTTCCCGTGGCAAAGGTGTAGCAATCGGGGTAAAGTCGCCGTAAATTATTGAGGGATTTAACGAGATTGATAGGACGGGTAAAGTTTAAATCAATGGCATCGGCTAAAACGATTTTATTTAAAGTTTTGTTGTTAATCCGGTTTAGGGCGGAATAAACAGATTTTCTAAAATTAGCCGTGGGTTTAAAATCGTGACTTTGGAAAGATTGGTTGGGGAAATTTACCGGGTCTAACCAGCGAGAATTGGCCCAGCGAATTTGGGTGAGTTTATTACATAAATCTTGATGTAAGGCTTTAATATTATCCCGGGGGGATAAGGAAAAATTGGCGACGAACACCGAACGGTTGCGACATCGGGCGACTTGCCAACGGGGTAATAACACCGTGGCGCAAGGAAAGGCCGATTCTGGGGGGCGCAGGTCGTCAAAAAAGGTAAAGTTACAAAAAAAGTGGGGTCCGGCAAACGGCAGGTCCGTGGCCCCGGTGGTAATGGTATTCGCCAGACAGGATTGGATAAAGGTTTGCGCTTTGCCAAATCTGGCGGAACCCGAGGGGACATGAAAGGTGATTGCCGCCCCGATCGCCGCGATCGCTTCCCCTTTATTGCCATTTTCAAAATAAAAATGTGGGTCCTCGGGTTGGGCGATCGCCTGCAATACCGCTAGGGGGTCCAGGGGGGGAAGTTCCAAGGAGAGGGTGGCAATCTGGGGGCATTCTTTCTCAACGGATACCTGCTGACAAGCGACAAGGAACTGATAAAGATCCTTGCGGTCTGGCTTCATATTGGTATCAGACGGTACAACTAGCATGGAGGAAAGGATGGCTTTTTGGGCTGGTTGGGGGAAATAGTCCCCGGTTTACAGAGGGTACCCTCAAAAGTACCTCCTATCTATCTAACCATCGCACGGTTCCCACGGACACGCGCACTGGATGGGGACATCTACCCGGTAAAATAGATCCCGCATTCTCAGCATTGTATGTCACTGAGGGATTCACAGGGGGTTCGATGAAGTTGCCAGCAGGCCCTAGGGCACCATTTTTTCTGCAATCGCTACAAATGATTGCCAATCCAGTCGCCTATTTGGAACGGAATGCCAGTCGCTATGGTGACCCTTTCACCCTGCATTTATTGGGGGGAAACTCTCCCCCGGTGGTGTTTTTGAGTCATCCCGAGGGGATTCAACAGATTTTTACCTCGGCGGCAGGGGCGTTTGAGTTAGGCAAAATCACCGACCCATTTCGCCCTCTCACCGGGTCCCAGTCCCTAATTATGCAGGATGGGGCCAAGCATCAAGGGACGCGCCAGCTTTTGATGCCACCTTTACATGGGGAACGGTTGCAAGGGTATGGCAACCAGATTTGTGATATTACCTCCGAGGCGATCGCCCATTGGCAACCGGGTTCTAATCTGAATCTGCGTCAGGCCCTGTCGTCGATTTCTCTCAAAACGATTTTGCGGGTGGTGTTTGGCATGAACCCTGGGGAACGTGCCCATCAACTTGAACTTCTGATTGAACCGTTTTTAGAGTCGGTGAACTCTACCCTCAACTCGGTGCAATTTTTTTGGAATCCGTTACAGCAAGATTTGGGTCCCTGGAGTCCTTGGGGGAAATTTCTGCGCCAACAGCAGCAAATTGACGAGTTAATTTATGCCGAAATTCGCGATCGCCGGGGTCAAACTGATGGCAATGATGTCCTTTCCATGATGATGTCTGCACAAGATCAGGCGGGAGAGGCAATGGGGGAGGCGGAATTACGGGATCAGTTGATTACTTTGCTGTTGTTGGGTCATGATACGACCGCATCGGCCCTGACTTGGGCGTTTTATTGGATTCATCAGGATTCCGAGGTGCGATCGCAGTTGGTAGCGGAATTGGATAGTCTCGGGAGTCACCCCAACCCGATGGCAGTGGCGCAATTGCCGTTTCTGCAAGCAGTTTGTCAAGAGGCCCTGCGTCTGTATCCGATCGCCTTGATTTCTCAACCTCGGGTGGTGAAGGAATCGGTGGAAATCCAGGGGTATGAATTTGCCCCGGGGACCGTGTTGGTTCCTTGCATTTATTTAGCCCATCGGCGTCCGGAGGTGTATCCAGAACCTTTGGCATTTAAGCCGCAGCGGTTTTGCCAGCGCAAGTTTTCACCTTATGAATATTTTCCCTTTGGCGGGGGGAGTCGCAGTTGTATCGGCATGGCCCTAGCCATGTATGAGATGAAGTTGGTCCTGGCAACAGTCCTCTCCCGCTATGAATTGGCCCTCTGCGATCGGGGTCCGATTCGTCCTCACCGTCGCGGGATTACTTTTGTCCCCTCGGCTAATTTTCAACTGATGGTGATACAGAGGCGATCGGCTGTTTTATCCGCAGCGATGCG
>CAYUEH010000479.1:0-4691 GCA_964442465.1 uncultured Laspinema sp.
AGTTTTGCCTGGAAAGTTTTGCCTGGAGTGGGGCGATCGGCATGACTAACATTAAGTCGGTAAACCTCAATAATTGACCGCTGACAGATAACTCCCTGCCTTAGCGGTCATTCCCCTACCTTTTTCCGTTGTTTCTGGCAACGATGAATCAGGTTTTCAACCGGGTTTGACTTCAAGAGGGATATATTGTCTGACTACAATTTTAGCAGATTGCCCCGAGAGGAAATTTTATTCAGAATCTCTTGTTCTTCCTGTTGGGTATGATATAAATCCCAACGCAGTTGAAGATTCAGCCAAAAATCGGGTGATATATCAAAGAATTTAGCCAACCGCAAAGCGGTACTGGGAGTGATTCCTCGCCGTCGATTGATAATCTCATTGACTCGTTGATAGGGGACATGAATAGCATCAGCCAAGTCTCGTTGGGTCAGTTCCAACGGCTTCAGAAACTCTTCTAAAAGCATCTCCCCCGGATGAGTGGGGGGGCGATGAGTGGGAATGCGAACCATTATGAATTACTCCGTAAGTGATATTAGTGATAATCGACGATTTCAACCTCTTCAGGACCCTGTTCATACCAGACAAAGCAAATGCGATATTGATCGTTAATCCGGATGCTGTATTGACCATTCCGGCTACCGACTAGAGCTTCCAGGCGATTACCAGGGGGTACTCTTAGCTCATCAAGGCTGATGACTGAATCAAGTTGATCGAGTTTGCGTTGGGCGACTTTCCACAGGGTTTCTGGACAAGTTTTGCGCGCTGCTTTGGTGTTTTCACCGTTAAAGATATCTTGGGTCGCTGTGTCTTTGAACGAGACAATCATAATGACATGATAGCACGGTTGTCATGCTATTAGTATAGATAGGCAAAATTTCAGGGGTAGAGTTACTGTCAAATTCACCCTCCCGGTATCGCAACAAATGAGGTTGATTGGGGGAAACCTTTTAAGGGCGGGTCTAAGGATTCGTCGGTGAGAAAGGCGATTCTCCTCTCCTACGGAGATGCTTCGCGAAGATGATGGCGCGGTGAGGGAGGAGGTTACAATGTTTTAGGCAGCTTTGGTGGCAGCGTAGTTGGGCCGGAGTTGCGGGTGGATCTCTGTTTTCCGCGATTGCCCTGGTGTCGTTCGTCCATCTTTGTCCGCAGGAAATTGTAGTAAAATAAAAAAAAGGTCAAACACCGCTATGAATACTACAGACAATTCCCCAATGCCAGAGCAATCATTAGCAGGAGCAATATCTGTCACAGAATTGGAATCCCAGCTAAATGAGACACTCAAGCAACTATCACCCCAGAAATTACAGGTAGTTGCTGATTTTGCTGCTTACTTAGTTCAGGTTGAAAGTGAAGCAGCAACCCAGGAAATTTTGGCAATTCCTGGGCTGTTAAAACGAATTCAGCAAAATCAAGCTACTCCTAAAACCGATTACACCAACTGGAGAAACATTCGATCTGATGTATGAAGTTTTGCTCCATCCCGATGCTCAAAACGTTTATGCTAACGCCGATCAAGCCCTAGCTAAAAAAATTGCTCGATGTTTGCAGCAGCTAGAGCAAAATCCTCGCTCTCATCCTAATATTAAACCGCTCAAGGGAGATTTGGCAGGATTCTATCGGTATAGAATTGGAGATTACAGGGTTATTTATTCAATAGAAGATGAAGTAGTTCGGGTGTTTGTTGTGGCGATCGCTCATCGGAGTCAAGCCTATAAACCATGAAGTACCGCTCTCTCTTAGACCCTAGGCGAGCACCCAGTTAGTTAATGCTCTACCCTGTATCAAAGCCGGAATACTCACCAGAAGACAGGGCCTAACCGTGGCGGTGTAATCTAAATCGACAAGCCAGATTTCTTCCCGGTTAGGACTACTCATCATCTGCTTCCTGTTCGCCTAATGCTAAAAATAGTTTTTCTGCATTGAGGACTAAATCCTAATCTGTCAAAGGGGGAACGTCAAAATTGACAACCTGCTTCAGTATTTCAACAGTGATCGCCTGTTGTCTGTCTCGGGCAAATCATCAAAGTTTTTGAGAAGTTATTGGGCTAAGGTATTCATAGAAGTGCAGCCAGCTTCGCTACCCAAAATCAGGTTTTAAGTTCAATTCTAATTGTATCCCACATCTCAGGGAGAAACCGGATTTATCCGACTCTAACTATTGGTAGGGGGTTTAAAACGCCTGCGGTTATCGCTTTTAAAGTTGACAAAGTTGCCACCCCTGATTTATAAGTTAAGCTGATATCCTTGCAGATAAATCATGCAAGGATTTAAACCATGCCCAGTTTTTCTTTTGAATTTAATACTCGCATCACAAACGAATTGGCAAGGGTTTCGGGCATTTTTTGACAATCTGCCAAATTATGGTAAGCTGTATTGTCAGTGGAGCAGTTTTCCTTGTTGCTAAAATTGCTGGATTTTGCCACAACTTTTCGCCCCCAACCCTTATGACACCGTTGTTAGTGGGGCCAATCGTTAGGGGCGATCGCCTCCTATGATTTTCTCCCGCGTCACCAGTTTTTTTCGCCACCGAACACCGCATCTTGACAAATCAGCATAACTCTGTATTGATAAGTCGAATCAATATTTTTTCCCCAGTTTTTTGAAATGGAGGGACGGATGAGACGGGTCAATCTTGAGCAAGTTGTAGCATTCATCGGCAGTTTGGTGAGAAAGGCTATGGCTATTTCCCTGCTCAGTTTTTGGCAAAAGGCGATCGCTTCTGGGGTGGGTTTCGTAGGGGTGGAAAATCTTTCCCCGTCGAACAGGATGGCGCGGTGGGGGAGGAGGTTACGGCGTTTTAGACTTTGGAGGGCGCGGCGCAGTTCTGCGGGGGTGGCGGGTTCCGGGGGGTCTTCGTCGGGACAGGCGGTGTCCCAGATAAGTGATCGCCCTTTATCCCCCAGTATCCCCGTGGTCCCCTCCAACATTCTGCCACTCATCAAAAAAACAGATAGGAATTTGCGTAAAACTTCGCATCTCAGCCGATAGGTATGATAGGCGGAATCAATGTTTGGGTGCAATCGCCATCCGAAGCCCTGATTTAGAAAACTTTACAATCAGGAGTTGAGCAATGTTAGATAATAAAGGTATAAACTTGAGGAATTCGCCATGTTTACGATCAAGCCCTTAAGTTTTGAAGGTGCGATCAGCTTTGACTGCGAGGATTGTGGCGTTTTGATTTCAAAGTCATAACACCCAAAATATTGCATTAAACTCAAAAATATCAATCCAGTCAACTAGAGGATAAAACCGAAAATGGCTATAATGATTCCATCTCCTATTCCAGCCAAAGCTAGTGAAGGAGAGAAAAAACTGTATGAAATATTGCGCGATCGGCTAGATGATAACTTTTATGTTTGGTATGAACCCATGCTGAATAGTCTTCGTCCAGACTTTATTATTTTAGGAGCAAATTTAGGGCTGTTAGTCATAGAAGTAAAAGGCTGGTATTCTAATCAAATTAGGCAAGCAGATACTAATACTTTTCAAATTGTTTCTGTAAAAGATGATGTAGAAAGTCTAAATCGGCAAAAATCACCTTTACGACAGGCGAATGATTATTTAGATCAACTACTTAAGGAGTTGCCTAAATATCGAATTCTCCAACAGCAGCAAGGTCAGTATCAAGGAAAAGTGGCATTTCCGATAGGCTTGGGTGTAATTATGTCAAACATCACCCAGAAAAAAGCTGCTGAGACTAAATTAGATAAGGTTCTTCCCGATCCCCAGGTTGTCTATCGAGATGAGTTTTTAAATTGGCAAAACCTCTCGACGGAAAATTTGTGTGATCGCTTGCGCCAAATGTTTACAAAGGCCTATTTCAATTTTGAATCACTAACATTAGATCAAATTAGTACCATTAAAGGCATTCTTAATCCGGAAATGGTTATTAGAAATGAACCAGCTAAAACCACCAGTGTTAGAGGGGATTTTTGTCCTTTGCCTGACGATAAAATCCTGATAACACTAGATCCAAAACAAGAGAACTTGGCGCGTAAAATTCGAGAAGGTCACCGCATTTTCTTTGGCGTTTCCGGCTCTGGAAAAACTTTGCTGTTATTGGCTCGTGCTAAATTAATCCTCAATAATAATCCCGAAGCTCAAGTTTTAATCGTCTGTTTTAATGTCAGTCTAGCATCTTACTTGCGATCAGTGATCACAAATTCAGTAGCCGCAGATCAACAGAATAGAATTATAGTAGAGAACTTCCATGAATGGGCAAAAATTGTAACTGGCAAATCCTTGCCCAGTCAATCTGGAACCAATTATGATGAATATGTAGGTCAAGAGACTTTGAAAGCGCTTTCACAACAACAGAGTCAAAAATGGGATGCAATTTTAGTAGATGAAGCTCATACCTTTGTACCCAGTTGGTTTCGCTGTTGTGTTCAAGCATTAAAAGATCCTGAAAATGGAGATTTAATGATTGTTGCAGACGGCAGCCAAAGTCTTTATAAGCGAGATAATTTTACATGGAAGTCAGTCGGAATTAACGCTCAAGGGCATACCATTAGCAAACTATTTGATTTAGACAAAAATTATCGTAATACTCAAGAAATTCTATCAGCAGCATGGACAATGCTTAACCATTCTGTGCCTGAAGATAAAGTCTCAGAAACTGATGACATTACTTTTCCTATCGTTCTTCCCAGCCAAGCTCAACGCTCAGGTACTCGTCCACAAGTTTATGT
>CAYUEH010000480.1:0-4685 GCA_964442465.1 uncultured Laspinema sp.
GAAACCTAAAAATGGGAGTCTGTCTGCTTTATAAAAAGACTACAATCGGGCTTTATAGCGGTTCCCAGACTCATGAGGTACTTTTCAAAGCCCCTCTCCCCCCCCCTTTCAAAGGGGGGTAGGGGGGATGGAGAGGGGTTTGGGGTGAGGGCTGTACCTTATAGAGATGAGAAACGCTATAGCTAAAAACAGAATAGTGATTTAACATATTAATAGGAGTCTAAAAATTTTCAAAATTTTGTCAAGTCGTTATCGAAATCGTCGCCGTCGTTATGGTCTCCGGTGTAATTTGTTGGCAGCACTTTACAATTATGAGTTGGCTCTGGGGTCTAAAATTCAAACTTTCTCATTATAGCATAGATTTTTTTTGCAAGAGGTCTATTGTGAAAAAATTCTCCTTAATGGTTTAAGAACAAGGCCATTAGCCTTGAATGGTCAGTCAGCCAGTTTTCTTGGAGTTAGAACAAACCCATATCAACCGTAAAAATTAATACTACTTGTTCTGATTCATTAGAAATTACTGACCTTTTAATGGGATCGCCTTCTGGGTTTGTGGAGAAGCGCGATCTCTTTTCTGCATACCTCGATATTTCACTGAAAACTCCGGGGTTAAAATTTCACCTAGTCTTATTCTCTAATTGCTGCATATTCACCTGGATTATTTATTAAGTTAACCAGTTGATGCATTATTTGTGTAGGATTTTCTGCATTTTCTCCACTAATCGTAAATAGCATATTATCCTGGTCACATGGATTGTCTCCTGCACAAATAACCGTTGGTGAAATAAATTTAGTTTCTCCTTGAATACGAACTTGTAGAAACAGTCTCCCATGATTTAAGGTCAAGGCAAATTCAGGGGGGGAAATTTGATAATTTCTGAAGACAGTGTTTAGTCTGCTAGACACTGATTCACAACGTTCATGAGGCAAAATCATATTGGCTTCAAAATCTTCTTTTCCTTGCTCCACCAACTGTTCACGCAGTTCACGATACTGTTCAACATATTCAGGAGGCACTAACTCCCTCACATCACGAGCATACTGCAAATTATTGTCGTAGCCCACAAGATTATCATTCCGCCAAACAATTATCGAATAATTTCGATTATCACGATTCATCGTTGTCGTATAGTTTTCTCCAATCTTTTTACATTCAAAAATTCTGGTTTCGGTATTTTCTTTAAGATTAATTTCTGCATAACTCGGCAATGCTCCTAAAGCAGAAGCAGCTACACCACTTAAGAAAATAGAGGCAAGTCCTTTTGCTTTCATTTTCAATTTCTCCCAATACTTAGCAAAACAAGTGAACCGATTAACTATTGAACGAAGGATCGTGATTTTATTTCTACTTATACGTGAACATATATCTAATGCCCTCTGCCTCGAATATAATTAACCGTCAATTTGGAAAAACACACCTCATTTCACTTCCCGGAATCGTCAATACTTCGGCAGATTCGTCAGGAAGGATATTTGTCATGCTCCTTTGATGGGTTCTGGTTTGAATGCACTTTTGATTAACATTCAAATTTGTTAACCCTAATGTTAAAGACCTAAATTTGAGTTGTCAACCCCTATATTTTTCGACATTCTGCGACATTCTGCGACATTTCGCGACACTTTACCAAACCTTTAAATAATTCTTAAAAATGTTGATACAAGTGGTTGCAAAATTTATCTATTTTTTGGGGAATAATTGCGGTATGATTATAAGGATCGTTGAGGTGAATCCTTAGTCTGGTCTAGGGTTGAAGCTGCGATCGCCTCCCTTGGCCTTTCAGCTTACCGATTTCGACACCTTTCTGCCGATGTCGCTAAAAGTGGCTAACGGTGTTTTTTGTAAAGTTTTGTTAAAAGAAGTTGAGGCGAAAAAACATGGAATTAATCCGTATATTCTCGGAGAGTTTTATCCCGGCGCTATTGATGCATTTCAATGGCGAATTTAGCGCCCAGTCAAACCGATGACCACTCACCCGATCGCCGGAGGTTGAATACTTTTTTAACCTTGAATCCTTATGTAAATTTCAATACAGACAAAGGACCGATCGCCCAAAGCAAAAAACAACGGTCAACGGTAACATCCCAAATTTGCATCCTTTGGAGGCGTCGGGTTCGGGCAGAACATCTCTGTTTTGACCTTTAACATTGTTACCCGGTCAGGGAAGCCATACCCGTGAGGCAAAGCCCTTGCCGGAAGGGCTATAGAGCTTGATGCTTCCCTCCGATCGGCAATGGTGTTGCACCCCTATCAACGGTTAACCCTTCCACTGTTTTCTGACCCATGAATCGAGAAGAAGTACAACAACTCGTCGCATTTGCCGAACAGTTACTGGAACGGACCACTTATGAAGTTTTCTCAGATGTAGAGAAAATGACTCTGGAAGGCATCATCAGCGATCGCAGTTATGAACAAATGACCCTGCGTGAATCTACTGAAGTCACCCCCAAGTATCTGCGGCAAACGATTTCTCCAAAATTGCGGAAAAAATTAACCGATGCTTTGAAAGAACTGGGGGTGGTGGATGCAAATACCAAAATCCTCCTCAAAAAAGAAGTGGTCCCCAAACTGCGACAAGCTTGGAACCAAAAATATCCTCGGGAATTGGCGTCCGATGGATACCGCCAACCCTCCTTAGTCAGGGAAGCGCCGGGAGGGGACGAGATGGTGAACTCTTCAGGGGTTGCCGGATTAACCCGACCCCCATTCCAAAATGGGGTGATGGAAAGTTTTTCCCACCCCCAACGGATTTACCAAAACCTACCTACCCGGGATCATACGACGTTTATCGGTCACCAAAAACAACTGAAGCATTTGCTGAAACTCCTCTCTTGGGAGAGTCGAATCCATCGCATTAGCGTTGAAGGGATTGGTGGTGCCGGAAAAACTACATTAATTGTGGAAGCGGCTTATTCTTGTTTAGACTCAGCCGATTCGCCGAATTTTGATGCGATGATTTTTACTTCGGCGAAACCCCACCGCTTGACGGGTACGGGAATTTTACCCCGGTTAAAAAAAGAGAATACTTTGTCGGAAATTCTGCGCACGATCGCCCGCACTCTGCAACGCCACGATTTGCTGATGGGAGACAGCGATCGCCAACTGGAAGAAATTCTGGATTGCTTATCCTATCAACGCACTTTATTAATGATTGATAATCTGGAAACCGCAGCGGATTTGGATGATGTGCGTTCTTTTTTATTTGAAGCACCCCCCACTGTCAAGGTTTTAATTACGAGCCGTCAACAAGCGTTATTAGATATTTCGCTTCACCTAGAATGCTTTAATAAAACCGATAGCCTGCATTTAATCCACCATCATGCCCGGGAAAAAGATATTCCCATCACCCCTCAACAATCTGAAGTAATTTATACCAGTACCGGGGGAATTCCGGCAGCGATTGTTTATACCATTGGTCAACTGAGTGCCGGTTATCATTTCACGGAAGCGATCGCCCATTTGAATCACTCCGATGGAGAAATTGCCCGATACTGTTTTGAGGGTTCAGTGTTGCCTTTGCGGGAGAAACCGCCCCATTTGCTGCTGATGGCTTTGGCCATTTTTCCGAGTCCCGCTTTACCCGAAGCCATCAGCCAAGTCGCGGATGTCCCAAATGGGGATGAATTTTTCCCTTTGCAACAATTATCTCTGGTGAAAGTGCATCAAGGACGTTATGTGATGCTGCCCCTAACCCGAGGCTATGTTTTGGGTGAACTCGATGTTTATTCCGAGTTCCAAAAAGCCGCCCGGGAACGGTGGGTAACCTGGTATTTAAACTACTGCCAAAAATATGGCAAAACCGACCCGCAAGAATGGAGTGAATTTACAGAATTAGACCAAGAATGGGAAAATCTGAGTGAAGCGATTGAATGGACCATTCTGGAAAACCGCTATGAAGTATTTGGTCAATTTTGGCAATACATTAAAGGTTATACCCATTTTGCCGGATATTGGCCGGAACGGTTACGTTGGATGGATTGGTGGCGAGAACAGGCGAAAACACGAGCAGATTGGCTCCGGGTGGTAGAGGCGATCGGGGATAAAAGTCGCACCCTAATTTTATTAGACCAGCCGGAACATCATCAAGAAGCAAGTCACCTGTTAAATCTGGCTTGGGAACTTTGTCAAACCTATCAACTCACTCTGGGTATTAATTTAGCGTTGGATATGGCGGTGTTCCAGGTTCATCAACAAAATGAGCGCGGGGCTAATCAATGGTTGAGTGAAGTGAATAAATTGTATCAAAATCTGCCATCCCATGACCCCAGATATCCCCGAATTCCCATTCAAATTCTTTATTATCGGGGGGAACTCCATTTTAAAAAACAAGAGTTTGTGCAGGCTCAACAATGCTATGAAAAAGCCCTAGAGAAAAGTCGAAATATTGGGTGGCATAGAGGGATGATTTTTTGTCAAATTTGGTTAGCTTTGGTGGCTATCAATCTCAAGTTATTTCAAAAGGCTGAGACTTTGTTAGAGGAGGCTTTTCCTCTGGTGGAACAAAATGGCGATCGGCGTTGTTTGGCTTTTTGTAAACGAGCCTTTGCCCTGTTGAAAAAAGCCCAAGGAGATTGGCAAGAGGCCAAATCTTGGGCGGCTAAAGCTAGAGCAGATTTTCGAGATTTATTGATGCGACGAGAAGTGGCGGAAATGGATGAATTTTTGTACCGGGGGAAGTAGTGATTGG
>CAYUEH010000481.1:0-4664 GCA_964442465.1 uncultured Laspinema sp.
CTGTCCGCCGAAGGTTCGTTTGGCGGTGGATGTGGACCCGTTGAATTTTGGGTGATAATGTTACATTTTGTTGCGAACTCCGTAAAACACGGCTGTCAAAAACGATAGGTTTAAATGGGGGTTTGAACGTGCAGGTCTTTTGTTTGGAGAACACTAAAGTTTTGATGAAGTTGATTAAAATATTGTTCAACAACATCACGTCTAACAGATGAAGCCAATCTATTACTGTAGGCTGGATTGAGCGTGTTCCGGCTTCGTCTATCATCCCCCGACGAAGACAATGAGCGGTCTGAGTTGCGTACTTTCACGGATACTCAAAACTAACGATCTAGGGCAATGTAGTTAGGGGGCTTGACTCGGCACTAATCCTTGACCGTTCCAGCCTGGATTTATTGTCAGGATAATTGGGGAGATGAGTGTAATCTATATCGGCGATCGCGAAACAGGGAAAACCTCTCTGGCCATGGAACTCGCGAATCCCAACAGTCAGTTTGTCAAGGTTCTCTCACCGGACTATGACCAACTGAAAGCTCTCTTGTATGATGACCAGGAGGGGAGAACTCGACCTACTGAATCGGATCAATCAACCCATGACCGCTCCCTAGAAATCGAAGTCGTCGTTCCCACTCGCCGTAAAACCATTTACACGGAGTGGATTGATACACCGGGAGAAATTTGGCGAGCCAGTTGGCAACAAACCAATTCTGACCAATGGAATCAGTTTGTCAAGGTGGCTCAAGGTTGTCAAGGTGTTTTGCTGGTGGTTCCACCCTATCGGGAAATCGTTCGCCACGAGGAAGGGATTAACTTGGATGATTTTGTCACCCAAACTCAATGGGTGCGACGGTTCGATCGCTGGGTGGAATTTTTTAAGCATGACTGTTCTCACATTAAACATATTGCCTTGTGTCTCAATAAAGCGGATCTTCTCCAAGGCGTGAATCTCAAGCGAGAAGCTCAGACCCTCGCCTACAAACCGCAAGGCTCCCGCATGAACTGGATGCAACGCAATGACTACGTGTTTAAACGCTTTTTTCGTCCGGTTCGCAGTCATATTGCTCAATTAAATCAGCGTGCTTCGGGGGTATCGGTTAAATGTTTTATCACCAGTATTTATAATCGGGACTTGTTAGAACTTCCTTGGATTTATTTGGGAACTTTTCTTAAAGAAGACACCTAGCTTGTCTAACGTTTCTCTCCTAAATTTACGGATTACAACACATGGGTAACATCTGCATCATTGGACCACGCGCTTCAGGTAAAACAACTTACTTGGCGGGACTGAGTCATTTTTCTGACTTAAAAAAAGACAACAATGCCAAAACAATCTATGAAGTTATTCCGGTTAATGAAGACTCAAAAGAGTTGAAGCTAAATGCTGAGAATATAATTCAGGAAGGGTTATCCGTTGAGCCAACCCGGTTAGGAGATGGGATTGACACCGTAGATGATCTGCCGTACTACTCGTTTGTAATCGAAGTGAAGCGGAAGTTTTGGCAACCGAAAGCGTCGATTCAACTAAATGTTCGGGATTATCCCGGTGAGGTTTTCGAGAAAATCATTGACGCGAACGAGGAGGATTCAATTCACGAAGAGTTTATCGATGAATGCTTGATGCCGGATGTCACCGGTGGGTTATTATTATTTACGGAGTGGGAAAGCAGTAGCGATCGCTTCTATAGTCAACTCATGGCTCGCTTTTTGGAAATGATAGACGAACGCGGTCGCCTGCAAAACTACCGCTTAGCGGTGGCCATGAGTAAATGTGAACGGGGAGAAATCTGGCCCGGACGACTGGACCCGGAAATTGACCTATTTGGGGTTTACCTGAAAAAAACCCTCAAAACCCTGAAAAACGGACTTCCGCCGCAAAACTTACGCTTTTTCGCCATGTCCACCTTTGGGGTGTTAGGGAAATATAACCCCAGACCCAATCGGGTGGATGCGTTTGCAAGTGATGGACGGGCCTCAATTTTGCGAGATCCTCCTATTTGGAAACCCTATAACTTAATTGAACCCCTCTGTTGGCTTAATGGATCTTAGGTCTGGAACTCCCCACTTCTACTCTATTTTTGTGTTTTTTCCCTGGTATTATGGACTTTTTTCGTCGCAAAAAAAATGCTTCTCCTGACGCGGACGCTCCCCCTAGTGAACCGTTAGCGGGGGATTCAACTCTGAGAATTATTGGCGATCGCGCCTCGGGGAAAACGGCCTATCTCGCCTCCTTAGCCTATTGGCCCAACGCCAATGCTGAGAGTCCCGTCGAGAGTGTGACCCCGGTGGGTGAGGAGAGTCAAGAATTGGTCGAGAAGGCGCGAGATCTCCTGGAACAAGGGTTAGAACTCGAACCCACGGATCTGAATGCAGATATTGATGAGGTCAAAGACTATACCCTGAGTATTAGTCTCAAAGACCGCTTCTCCTGGTTGCGGGGAGAGGGAAAGCCGGTGCAACTCAATGTCAGTTGTAAGGACTATGCGGGAGAGTTTTTTAGCGATTTACTCTATAAAAGTGGCGATTCTCGACTCGAAGACTATTTAGAGGACTGTTGCTTGGCGACGGGGTTGTTGTTTCTCGTCGATGGAACCACTCATCGTAAGGACCGGGATTATGCGATGGGGATGGAGAAATTCTTGATGGAACTCGATCGCTCGCAAATTGACCTCCAGCGGCGACGGATTGCGTTGGTCTTGAGTAAATGTGAACAGTCGGAGTTGTGGGTGAACCGACATCAACCGCAAAAATTGGCCAAGGCTCGTTTTCCGCAACTGTCCTCCCAGTTGGAGGTTTGGTCACGCAGCGGAAATGGGTCTGTGGACTATTTCACCACCTCGGCGTTTGGGATTTTGGGGAAACGCTATCCTGAACCGAACTCGAAACGCTTGCGGCGATCGCGCGATGGAACCACATCGGTGATTAAAAAGCCGAAACTCTGGCGACCCTTTGGATTAGTCTCCCCCATTTACTGGCTTTGTACCGGAGAACGTCACCGGGAACTCGACCGGGATTAAACCCATTCCCCGGACAGCGAGAGGTTATTTGTTCCGTTGTTTTTCTGCTGAGATCGCTATGAACCCTCATTCTAACCATGCTCTCCCTCAGGGGTCTCCCCTAGAGATTCACGAATTTAGTACCGGGATTGACGTGAAACCCACCGCATCCGGCTGGGAGTCGGGGGGATTTACTGGGGTTTTTATGAACTCAACCCTGAACCCGATTCCCAACGCCGTGTCTGAGGCCATTTCCAATGGCGCTTTTAAGTTAGCCGAGGGAGCCAGTAGCGACAGTCCAGCGATGGTGGGACGGGAAGTGAGTGGCTATGGGGAACAGTGGTCGGTGGTGGCGGTGGTGACGCGGGGAAAAGACGATCGCGGTCGTCCCGTCTCCCTCTACCGCTACTTTCTCACCCCAACCGTTGGCGCGATTGAGGGGATTTTACGCTGGATGGGACGTCAGATTCGGGTCTTTGACCCCTTCGATAGCCAAATTCCGGGTCAACCTCATCGAACCCAGTGGGTTCACCAAGAGATTCCCCTCCCGGATCACTTTCGCAGTCTGGTGAGCGGGGAAACGCCGATCGTGATTCCGGCAACGGTTGCTTGTAACCCGTTAGTTCTCAATCGCTTCACTCAGGAGTTACAATCCCCTGGGGGAATGGCGTGGGCCTATAATGTGGCGGCTTTGGAACGACCGGAGTATTTCCAGGCGATTTATCCCATGGATGCGAAAGCCGAGGGAATTTTAAGACAGGCGAGGGTGAGTCGCGCCGCTTCGGGAACTCCCATTCCCGGAGATACTAAGATTCAGGCGGCGATTAAGGCCTTTATGAATGGTCGCCTCAAGACTGATCATGTTGAGGTTTTGGAAAATGCTCTCAAGACCCCGGAGATTGATGAGAAGTATTGGACGAAAGTTCTGGATAAGCAAGGTGCGTCTCAGGCGCGATCGGGGGGGTTATATTCAGAGCGCAATATTCGTCTGTTGACTCTCAAAGCTATTGTGGTTCCCAAGTCGTTACCGGATTTCTTGTTGTGGCTCAATCAATCGAAAGATTCAGAGAGTCATAGTCAGGCGTCCTACAAAGCACAGCTTGACATTCTCAAGAAAATTGGTAATAAAATTGAGAATATTCCTGAAATTGGCAAGAATTTAGAGCAAGGTCTTTGTCATCTGATTCCCTATTTAGTTCAGAATTCTAAAATTCTGGAGGAAGCCTGTGTTCTGTTGGAGTCACAGAATGGTCTATGGTGGTCTCAGTTCCGCAAATCTCTCTATCCTAAGCTTGAGAATGACCTGGAGTTGATGCGCAAAAATGTTTATGGACAGAAAAATCTGCCATTCCAGGCGACGCAATACCCGGAATGGAAAAATTTTCTCAGTCAACTCACCTCAGTCTGGCAATTTGATTCGGTACAGAAGCGTCAATATCTCCCCTTGGCGGAGTGGTTTGAAGCTGCAAAAACTCCTAAGTTAGCGGCGTTTTTCTACCAAGTGTCTAAGAAAGAGGTTCCCAAAGCTTTGTTTTTCAGAGTTTCTAATCAGGAATGGTACGACCAACTATTTGGGATTAGAATCAGGCGAGAGATGGATTGGAGGGATGTCGTTAACTTTGTTTTTTTCGCAAACGTAAATCTCGGAGGAATTGATATGAATCGGCTAACGGC
>CAYUEH010000482.1:0-4634 GCA_964442465.1 uncultured Laspinema sp.
TCTGATTCGGGCCGGACTGGCGATTCTCGAATCGCCTCTACATTATTAATTAGGGGGTTTTCTTGCTCTAAAACATCCGGTGTTGGGTCAATGACTGGCGATTCTCGAATCGCCTCTACATTATGATTGATCGGTTCATTTGCTATTTCTGATTCGGGCCGGACTGGCGATTCTCGAATCGCCTCTACATTAGACCTCTTGCCTAATTCTTTAAAGCCCCCCTTCTTAAGGGGGGTTGGGGGGATCAATCCTTTTGTTGCAAGAGGTCTATTATGATTTATCGGTTCATTAGCGATTTCTGATTCGGGTAGGACTGGCGATTCTCGAATCGCCTCTACATTATTATTATTATTATTATTATTATTATTATTATTTAGAGGTTGCTCTCCCCAAATGTGGGAGTTTGGTATCTCTTTCTCGCCAATTAAATCCGGGTTTGCTAGGGTGGCAATATCCGCAGGACTTAACGGACGATTCCAGATTCTAATTTGGGCAATTCGTCCTTGAAAAAAACAAGGACTTGCCCCACTTTGTTCCGTGGCACCGGCCCCCACTCGTAGGGAATTGCGCTCGTTGGGATGAAAGGGAATTCCGGACCGTTGCGCTACTAAACTGCCATTAATATAGAAGAATACCGTTTGCGATTGTTCATTATAAGTTCCCGCTAAATGCGTCCAGACCCCTTTTGCAGCTCTCGGTCCAGTCAGCATCACCCAAGGCCCATCCGGTTGACCGCTACCTACCCAAAATTGCCAATTTCCGGCGGGATTCACACAGAAAAGATAGCCCCTTCTGCCCTCGGTTGCTGAACTACAAACTGAGGTTAAAATGGCTCGATAGCCAATTCCTCCTTGATAGTCTACCCACAGTTCCACCGTAAACTGATGGGGATTAAAATCTCCGGAATAGGGAATTTCAATCCAGTCGCTAGTCCCATTGAATGAGGGGATATCTGGATAAGAATAGCCGAGGTCAACTTCTTGAGCGGTGGGGGGAACGGCAACAGATTCGTTGAAAATCATTTTGGGGGATTCGTAGCTGCTAATTGAGCGATCGCATTCAGGTTAAACTTGCCTAGAGATCGGGACAAGAAACCGGGTTTCTGGCCTAGAGTGGTTAGGAATAGGCAAAAATATTGTCAAGAAACCCGGTTTCTAACCCATTCTGTACCGACTGCCCTAGAAAGATAAAATCGGGGGAGTCTATCCTAATTTACTATGGGTTAAAACCTCCGCAGGAGCGGAACGTTTGTCTGCCGCCAGGACTTCTTTAAATAGTTGTCCGAGAATAGTAAGGCCCTCAGCATGAGGGATTTTTGCCCGCGAGAGCAAAATATCGCTACAAATTTCTCGAAAGTCGGCACTGGTTGGGACGACGGGAATATTATTTTGGTGACAGACTGTGGCGACAATTAAACAAGCGCGTAAACCCGAGGATTTTTCATGAGTCGTACTCCGTTCTCTAAACGTTTTGACCAAATGCACAATCATGGCGGCATCCCCTCGGGTTAATCCCGATTTTTGGACAACAATTTCTTGTTGAGTCAGTTCGTCGGGTTCGGGAATATCCAGGGTAATCAACCGATCCATTAAGGCATCCTGAGTTTCATGGACTCCGCAATATTCCTCGGGATTGGAGGTGAAAATTACGCGAAACTGGGGATGCGCCCGAATATATTCCGGTTGTTGAGCGCTGGTTGGCAGCACTAACAGTTTTTCTTCTAAAACTGATAGCAGCACATTATTCACCTCGGGACGCGATCGATTAAATTCGTCATAAATGAGGGTAAATCCCTCCCGGCAGGCGGTGGTTAATCTGGCATCGGCCCAAGATTGACGATATTCATCTTCGACTTTAATCACGTTGTGAATAAAGTTGTCCACGACTTTTTTACGGTTGTATCCCCGTTGGTTGCCAATCAAGTCGGATGATTTGTATTCATCATCGCCAAACATTAAAACAATTGGACGTTCTAACAGATTGGCTAGATGAATGGCTAAGGTGGTTTTGCCGGTGCCAGCAGGACCGCGCAGGTGGATGGAAAATCCCGCATGGAGATAGCGCAAGGCGCGTTTGGTCAGACGATGAATGGCCGGTGTATCGACAAAATTCTGGGAAGTGGCTTGTAAAACTGTGGTCACAAATAACCTCTTTGCATCACATCCGTTTTTTTAGCGCTTCGGGGGATTCAGCGAAACCCCACTGGGTTTGGGACGGGGTTTAATGGGGGTAGGCGCTGTCCCCCAAACATACGCTTGCAGGTTGGTTACATAAGCAGTTCGCTGCTGTTTTTCGGCAGTCCAGATTTGTTCTTGTTGCGATCGCGTTTCTTCTCGAAAAGCGGCAATATCGGCTTTTAAGTTGGCATAAAAGTCCTGCAATCCTTGGCTGACTTCCGCTGCCATTTCGACTCGATGGGCGGCGATTTCTTCTAGTTTGATTTGGGTCTCATAGCGCTGTTCTAGGATCTGTTGTTGCCGAAGTTGAATTTCCTGCTGACGTTGCACCCTAGCAGCGTTCCATTGTTCTCGCAAAGACACGACTTTTCCTCCGGGTATAATCCCACTTAAATTATGGGCAAAATGTTCAAGATATGGCCGAGTCTGGCTTTCCCTTTCCGGTGAATTTTCCCTTGGTAATATATGGGAAATACCTGCTGCTGCTTTTCTTTGCAGGCAGCAGGTTAGATCTCCCTTGCGATCGCTATTTTAAATCCACTACAAGGGATTAAGCCGCAGGGACAGCCGCTTGGGAAGTCAGCCCTACCGCTTCCGCATATTTCAAATAGGTTTCTACCGAGGCGATGACAATTCTAGCTTCGATCGCCAGGAGTTCGATGCCCACTAGGGATACACGGACCCACAGATCGATCACGACGCCTTTATCTAAAATGCGATCGATGACTTCGGCTAGACTGGAAGATGAGTTGACTTTTTCAACTGCCATGATGATTGCTCCAGAGTGTAAATAAAAACTTGGACTTTCCCACCCCTTGATTCAGGTGGATGAATGACTTAATTGAGTCCATTTAACATAAAAAGACTGGGTTTTTATGTCAGCGATGGTTCTCTGCTTGCTTCCCCCTTCAATACAGACACAAGATTAAAAGGGAACCCTCCTACTCCGGTTTGAACCCTAAAATTTAGAGGAAGAACAGGGTTAATTCGCCTTGATATTTTAGCTGCACAAGTCGAACGGAAACAACAGTCCCTCCCTGCATTTTTCGGTGTTTTGCCCTTTGGTTGAACTCCACCCCCTTCTAACTCATTACTCCCACCGCTTGTCGGCTGATTTAGCCCAGAGTTACTCTGAGTTTCATCCTTCCGCTCAAGGTGTTTTTCAATGGCTCTGGTGAGCGGCGATCGCAAAATCGTCTCATCAGTTTGCCGGGAGTTCCACACCCTGATTCGATGGGGGATTTGTTGAGGAAATCTACTTGTTGTTATCGTACCTCAGTCGGCCACCTCAATTATCAAGGAAATTACAAATTTAACAAAACTTTAAAGAGAGATTTTTAGGGGTCTGGGAGTCCTGGAGGGTCTAGGAAGGCTCTCTAAGTCTTTTTCTCTATCCCAGGGCTTATTTTTAAATCATGCTTGGGGATTTTTGTCAAGAGAGGGGGAATGAGAGGGATGGGATGTTGAAAATGGCTGAATTCCTTATGGAGAAAGGGGGGAAACGACTGAAGTCGTTACTACGAACCCGGAATTTCGCAATATTTCTTTAGGAATGTTTATGAAAATATATGAGGGGCGTAACCCATTTTGATTTATAATAGATAGACCTGTGACCATTAACAGTCAGCTAGAGGAAAAATTTAACAAAAGAGAGCAAGGATGCAGCGGTTTAAAGGGAATTGGCGTGTTAGAATATCTAAATAAAGTGGGGTCACTTTAACCCGTAAAAAAACTGAGATTTAGGTGGGCGATCGCAGGTTAAACCGGGAAAAATAGCAGAGGATATTCATTCGGTCGGATTGTTCTGATAGATTGGATGGTAGGGCGATCGCAATCAACCCCAACCCGAGAATGGCCTTGGATTGGACCTAATCTTTTAGGACAGGCTGAGTGCAGCTAACTCCAGCCAAAACTGATTAAATCCCTTTACTGAGTTAAATTCATCGTGTCTTCTAACCCGATACAGCCGAAAAGTGTTCAATCCAACTCAAATCGCACCATTGCCACCTCCACCCAAGGCTCGACTTTAGCCGATATCCTCGAACGAGTCTTAGATAAAGGAATAGTAATTGCCGGGGATATTTCCATTTCTGTTGCCACAACCGAGCTACTCCATATTCGCATTCGATTACTGATTGCCTCCGTGGATAAAGCGCGAGAAATGGGAATTAATTGGTGGGAAAATGACCCTTATTTGAGCAGTAAAAATCAAGACTTAATCGAAGAAAACCGCCAATTACACGATCGCCTGCAAGTCTTAGAAGCCGAAATGCGATCGCTCAAAGCCCTCACCAGTAGTCCCCCCATTCCTGAAACCAACCCCGAACCCAGCGGCAACGTTGGAGAGATTTAAACCCGGTCAAACTTATAAGAAAACCGCACCCTCATGGCATTAGCTGACACCCCGTCCGACCCGTCCCAAATCAGCGAAATTCTCCCCACTCGTCGCGCCATTAA
>CAYUEH010000483.1:0-4616 GCA_964442465.1 uncultured Laspinema sp.
CATCTCCCCCATCTCCCCCATCTCCCCCATCTCCCCCATCTCCCCCATCCTCCCCCATCTTCCCCCAAGCCCCTGAGCGCTTTATGATGAGAGAAAGAAACCATAACAGCAGGCTATGCAGTGGATAGGGATTTTCTGTGGGTTGATTCTGGGTGCGATCGCCGGGTATCTGGGGTCAAAAAGGATGCACTGGGGGGGAGAAAGGGACTTGGAGGCGATCGCATCCTTGCCGGATGAAACTATGCCGGTTGCACCGGAGCAATTGTACTCCCGAGTCACCGAGAAGGAAATTCTCTACCGGCGGATATTTGAAGAAAATCCGGCAGTGCAATTGATCGCGGACCCAGAAACCGGGATGATTCTGGATGCGAATCTCGCCGCCGTTGAGTTTTATGGGTATGGGATTGAAGCTTTAAAACAACTGAAACTGGAGGAACTTCCTGCCCTCGGGGATCGCCCAGGAGCGATCGCCCAGGAGGAAGCGGGGGAAGAGGTTCCCCGGAATAGTTGCCTCTTGGGAGAGGATCAACAATCCAGGGAAATCCAGACGAAACCCATTGATATCGATGGAGTGGCGGTCAATCTGAGCTGGGTTCACGACATCACCCCCAGACAACAAATGGCAGCAGCGCAACAACGGGAAGAACGATATCGCTGTTTGGCTGCTGCCACTTGTGAAGGAATTCTCTTGCACGATCGCGGGATCATTATCGATGTCAACCGGGTTCTGGCAGAGATGCTGGGTTATGAAAAATCAGAACTGATTGGCACCCCTGGTGTGGCGTTAGTCACCCCAGAGTATCGGGAAATCGTTTCTGAGAACATTAAAAACCAGAGCGATCGCCCCTATCTGGTTGTCGCACTCCGGAAAGATGGCTCAACCTTTCCCGCAGAATTGCACCCGAAAATGATTGACTATCAAAACCGCCTGGTTCGGGTGGTGACAGTTCGGGACATGACGGAACGCCACCAGGTAGAAGAAGAACTGCGACAAGCGCGAGATCAACTGCGTGCCGTCCTAGACTCCGTACCCGGTAGCATCGCCTGGATTGATTCTAATTTGACCTATCTCGGGATTAACCGCTACCTAGCGCAATCCTTCAATATTCAACCGGAAACCTTTATCGGACAACCGATTGGTTTTCTGGAACCCGGAACTGAAATTCGAGATTTTGTCGAGGAATTTTTCAAGAGTAGGGAATCAGAAACCTCTGTAGAAATGGAATGGGAAGTGGATGGACTTCCCTGGCATTATTTAGTCGTGGGACAGAAATATCTTGGGGGTAAAGCGGCAGTTTTTGCGGGATTTGACCTCACCTGGCGCAAGCAAGCGGAACGAGAATTGCGCTTTAGTGAAGCGAGTATCCGGGCTTTATATGAAGTCAGCGCAGATCCGACCCTAAGTTTTGACCAACGGTTGCAGCGATTATTAGAACTGGGGTGCGAGTGGTTTGAGCTAGAGATTGGTCTATTAGGACGGTTGGGGGGCGATCGCCTGGAAGTGATTGCCGCCCATCCCCCCCGTTGTGCCGTTAGTTCGGGGTCTGTTTTGACCAGCGATCGCCCAGGGAGTGAGGCGTTAGAGGCAGCCCCTGGGTTCAGGGCGATTCAGTCCCCTGTAGACACCGAGGGGGAATCGGACCCCCCGGCTTCCCAGGACCCGACCCCCGCTTATTTCGGCACCCCCGTCACCGTTGCCGGTCAAATTTATGGTTCCCTGAGCTTTTCTAGTCCCCATCCCCGTCGCCGTCCCTTTACTGCAGTAGAACGAGAATTACTCAAATTAATGGCGCAGTGGATTGGGGGGGAACTGGAACGACAACAGGCAGCCACGGCCCTTGCCCAAGCCTTTCATCGCAGTCTACTCCTGCGGCAAATCACCCAGAAAATTCGCCAGAGTTTGGACACCCACCAAATTTTACAAACGACGGCAACCCAACTGGGGCGAGCATTACAGGTTGATCAGTGTTTCCTGTATCGCTATCAAGTCTTACCCGAGGCGCAATTGTACTGCGTGACGGAGTATTTGACTCCCGGGGCGAGTTCCCTGTTAAATTTAGAGATTCCGATTCGAGACAATCCCTTCGCGGAACGCTTAATCACTCAGGACCGGGCGATCGCCATTGATGATATCCAGGATAGCGTGCTGAGTTCCGTCATTTGCCCGGTATTTAAGCAACTCGGCGTGCGATCGCTCATGGCGATTCGCACCTCCTCTCAAGGAGAACCCAATGGGGCGATCGCCTTGCACCAATGCCAAAGATTGCGACAGTGGCGCGAAGATGAAATCGAACTCCTCGAAGCGGTGGCAGATCAAGTCGGGATTGCCTTAGCGCAAGCGGAGTTACTCGAACGTGAAACCCAACAACGTCAACAACTCGCCGAACAAAATCTCGCCCTCGATCGCGCCAAACAGTTAGCAGAAGTCGCCAATCAAGCCAAAAGTGAGTTTTTGGCGATGATGAGTCACGAAATCCGCACCCCCATCAATGGAGTGATCGGCATGACGGACCTCCTCCTGGATACCGCCCAGACTCAACAACAAAGACAGTGGACGGAAACGATTCGTAACAGCAGCGAGAGTTTATTACGGATTATCAACGATATCCTGGACTTGTCGAAAATTGAGTCCGGCAAATTGGAATTCGACCAACGACCCTTTTCCTTGCCGGATTGTATCGCAAGAGCAGTCAGCGTTCTCGCCCCCCAAGCAACCGCCCGAGGGATCCGTCTGGTCACCCAAATTCACCCGGAGACTCCCCCCCAGATTATGGGCGATCGCACCCGACTCCAGCAAATTTTGGTCAATCTCCTGGGAAATGCCGTCAAATTCACCGAAGTTGGGGAGGCGATCGTCTCCGTGAGTGCCTCTGCTCTCCCCTGCAACCTGATTGCCACAGACAATCAGCAATCTTGTCCCTATCGAATTCAATTCCAAGTTCAAGATACCGGCATCGGCATTCCCCCCGAAGGAATGCACCGCCTGTTTGAATCCTTTTCCCAAGTGGATCTGTCTACCTCGCGACGCTATGGCGGTACCGGATTGGGTTTAGCCATCAGCAAACGCTTATGTGAAGCGATGGGGGGTCAGATGTGGGTGGAAAGTATGGGAACTTGTGCCGGAAATCCTCCGGAAAATTGGCAGGTGCAACCCTTTTCCTCGGGCTCTGAGTTTCCCGGTTCTACGTTTTACTTTACAATCGTTACCCTGGCCTGTCCTCAGGCTCAGATTGAAAAAAGTCCCCCCTTAGACCGATCTGAGACCTTCAATCCCGTTCCCCCTCGTGCTGTTGTCGCCGAATCCTCCCCACCCAAGCTGTCCTTACGGATTCTGTTAGCAGAAGACAATCCCGTGAACCAAGAAGTGGCGATGCGGACTTTGGAAAAGATTGGGTATCGAGCCGATTTAGTCCAAAATGGTATAGAAGCCCTGGAAGCCTTGCGCCGTCAACCTTATGATGTGGTGTTAATGGATATTGAGATGCCGCAGATGGACGGATTGACCGCAACCAGGCAGATTCGCGAGGAATGGCAAAACCGCCCCGAACCTGCACCGAAAATTATTGCAATTACGGCTTATGCAATGGAGGGCGATCGCCAAAAATGCTTTGCCGCAGGGATGGATGGTTATATTACCAAACCCTTTCGCATCAAGGCTTTAGCCAGTGCTTTGGAGCAGATTCAATCCGGTGCAACCCAAACCGAGTCGGGGGATCCGATGCAGTCTACCTTTGTCAGTGACCATTTGTTTGGTTCTAATCCTCCACCCCCCCGGGGTGGCGAGGGGGAACCAGTCCTCGATCGCCAGATTCTGGATTCTTTACGGGATATGGCGGGTCCCAAAGCGGCAGCAATGTTGTCTCTGATTATCGGCAACTATCTCGAAGATGCACCGGAAAGACTCCAAGAAATACGAGAGGCAGTGGCGCAAGGGGACCCCGAAGGGTTGCGGCAAGCGGCACATTCCATGCGATCGAGTAGTGCAAATCTCGGTGCTCTCACCCTTGCGAATCTCTTGAAAGAGTTAGAGAATTTAGGTAGGGCGGGGACGACTGCCAATGCACAAACGCTCCTCACCCAGGTGGAAAAGGAGTATGAGAAGGTGGTTCAAGCCTTGGAACTCGAACGGAAACAGGATAATTCATGACTCCTACTGGTGAAGAGAATTCCCCGTTAATTTTGCTTGCCGATGACGATCGCTCCATGCGATCGCTCCTGCGTCTAGCAATGGAAGAAGAAGGCTATACCGTAGCTGATGCTAAAAATGGTGAGCAATGTTTAGCGGAATTTAAACGACTGCAACCGGATATGGTCCTGCTGGATGCGGTGATGCCAGTGATGGATGGGTTCACCTGTTGCCATCAGTTACGCCATCTGCCTGGAGGGGAGCATACTCCAGTTCTGATGATTACCGTGCTCGATGATGCGGATTCCGTCGATCGCGCCTTTGAAGCTGGGGCCACGGATTATGTGACCAAACCCCTCCATTGGGCCGTTTTGCGTCAACGGGTGAGTCGGTTATTGCAGGCGTCTCAATCTCTACAACAAGTGACGCAAGTTTCTCAGGTATTGGATCAGGTGAGTCTGAGGGAACGACTGTTTCGCTATCTGGCAGC
>CAYUEH010000484.1:0-4614 GCA_964442465.1 uncultured Laspinema sp.
TTTACCGGATTTACCTTAGGGGAATTGCAGTCGCCCTCGGCGCCTCCGGGTGCCGGGGCCTTATTAGACCAACTGGACATCCTGATTGATGGTCCTTATGTCGAATCCTTGGCGATTCATTCCCCAGAATCCCCCGTTTCGTCACGCAATCAACGGATTCACATCTTCAATGAAGCATTTAACGATAAAATTACCTGGGCCAGCGACCAGATGGAAATCCACATTCTCAAAGATGGAACAAGAATTATTACGGGGTTTCGTGGGCAATTGGGATTAGAGTAAACCCGTGGCATTCCCGGAACGAAACACCCCAATCCCCTGAAAAGCCGAACCGTTGCGGGTTATGGATTCCCCGATATCCGGAAACCGTGACAAGACGCGACACCGTTGCGGGTTATGGATTCCCCGATATCCGGAAACCAGGAGGGTTGGGGGTTTTTTTCGTCAGTGCTATTCTGTGTAAAACTAATTGTCACAATTTCCTAGTCCATGACCCACATTCTTGTGATTGATGACGATCCGACCATTCGCGTCGTGTTGACGAGATCCTTGCAAAAACAGGGGTATCAGGTTGCCGTTGCCAGTAATGGTCAAGAAGGAATGGAACAGGCCTATCGATTATGGCCTGCGTTAATCATTTGTGACTGGATGATGCCGGTGATGGATGGGTTGGAAGTTTGCCGTAAAATCAAAGCGCATCCGGAATTATCCAATACCTATTTTATTCTGTTAACCTCTCGGGGTGCGACGGAAGATCGGATTGTTGGACTGGATACGGGTGCCGATGAATTTCTCTCTAAACCGATTGAAATTAATGAATTAAATGCCCGAGTTAGAGCCGGATTGCGGATTTATCAGCTCACCCAAGATTTGCGCAACTCGAAGCGAGCATTAGAAGCGGAACTGGCGGAAGCAGCGGATTACGTGCGATCGCTCTTACCGGACCCCCTGAATACACCCGTGGCGATCGCCAACCGTTTTATCCCCTCTCGTCAACTCGGTGGTGATTGCTTTGACTACTATTGGCTGGATTCAGAACACTTAGTCATTTACCTGCTGGATGTGGCGGGTCATGGTTTAGCGGCGACCCTCCCCTCGGTTTCGGTCTTAAATTTGTTACGGTCCCACTCCCAGGTTGGCTTTGATTTTACCCAACCGGCTTCGGTTTTAACCGAATTAAATAAATACTTTCAAATGGACCTACAACAAGATAAATATTTTACGATTTGGTATGGCGTCTATAACCGCACCCAAGACACCCTATTGTACTCCAGTGCGGGCCATCCTCCTGCTTTATTGTTATCGGGAACTCCAGGAATGCCGCCTACCTTACAAGCGCTCAAAACCAAAGGCTTACCCATCGGAATGTTTCCCGAAGCCCAATATATCCAAAGCGTTTGTCAGATAGAGACCCCGAGTACCTTATATGTTTTTAGTGATGGCGTTTATGAAATCAATCAACCTGATGGCACCCTTTGGGGTCTCGATGCCTTTAGCAATTTGCTCAGTTATTATTGGCAAAAAAATGGCCGGGATATTGATGGGTTATTAGCTCGCATCCGGAGTTTAAATCTCAACCCGACCTTTGATGACGACTTCTCTTTGCTCCAGGTAGAGTTTCTGGAATAACACCCGACCTCCACTCCAGAATTTATCCTGAATTAGATATCGGAACTCACTTCATTTTCAAAGGTTTCTTCATTGGGATAAACTTTAAATACCCGGTCCATGCTGGTTAGTTCAAATAACATTCTGACCTGATCATTAATAGAACAGATGACCATTTTTGCACCGGCAGTTCGGACCATTTTCAGGGCGGAGACTAAAGCACCTAGACCCGAACTATCAATAAACGTGACATCCTGGAGATTGACTAGGACAATATTGGCTTGATTGTCCAGGCGATCGCGCACTTCACGGCGAAATACATTGGCCTGGGTCCCATCTAAAATGCCGGTGGGACGAACGACTTCAAACTTGATGTCAGAACTCATCGGTTTATTACTCATAAAGATGATAGTGGAAGATGATATAGCAATCCTAAAGGATTTGTAACATTGAAAGCTCCTGCAAGACGTTCACCGGCACTCTTATGTTGGGGGTTAGGGTCTTCCACAACGGCACCTCATGACTGCTATAGTGGACTTTCAAGCTGGTTTTTTCTGATGAGAAAATAATCACAATTCAGTCCAGTCTTAAGAATAGCAAGTCATGGATAATTCACCCCAATACTGGATTACCCATGACCCGATCTTCAACCCATCCCTAAGCCTGTTTAGGCTTAACCGTAGAAGCCACGTGCAGTTCCTTCAACTGAGTCCCATCAATGGTAGCTGGAGCTCCCGTTAACAAACATCGAGCTTGCTGGGTTTTCGGGAAGGCAATCACATCTCGAATTGACTCTTCTGAAGCTAACAACATCACCAAGCGGTCTAAACCATAAGCAATACCGCCGTGGGGAGGAGTGCCATACTCAAACGCTTCCATTAAAAAGCCAAATTTGTTATCCGCTTCTTCCTTGGATAAGCCGATCGCCTCAAACACCCGTTCCTGAACCTCTCGCTGATAAATCCGCAGACTCCCTCCACCGATTTCCAACCCGTTGTAAACCAAATCATAAGCTTGAGCCCGAGCATTTTTGAGGTCGTCAATATCTTCCGGATTAGGAGCCGTAAACGGGTGATGAATCGCCTCTAACCGCTTCTCATCGGCATTCCACTCAAACATCGGAAAATCCGTCACCCAGAGCAGATTGAGCTGGCTCTCCTCAATCACCCCCAACAGACGAGCCACGGATTGACGGAGGCGATCGAGAGTTTTATTCACCGTCGCCGTATCTCCCGCCCCAAATAACAGTAAATCCCCCGATTGTGCCCCAGTTCGCGAGAGCAATTCCTGCTTCTGTTCCGGGCTTAAATTATCTTTAATCGCCCCAATCGTATCAATTTCCCCGTTATCTTTAACCCGGATATAAGCCAACCCTTTGGCACCGGCTTCGGCGGCTTCCTTGAATAAATCTCCACCGGGTTTGATGCGGACATTAGAAATGGCACTATTGCCACCGGGAATCGGTAGCACCTTGACAATCCCACCGGCAGAAATTGCCCCAGAAAACACCTTAAAACCGGAGTCTTTCACCAAATCTGACACATCCACCAATTCCATGCCATAGCGGGTATCGGGGCGATCTGTGCCGTACCGGGACATCGATTCAGCGTAGGTTAACCGGGGGAAAGGACGGGGGATATCAATGCCCTTAACCGTTTTAAAGATATGGCAAACTAAAGACTCATTCAACTCCAGAATTTCTTCTTGGGACATGAAACTCATTTCCATGTCAAGCTGAGTAAATTCCGGCTGGCGATCGGCGCGCAAATCTTCATCGCGGAAGCATCGAGCAATTTGATAATAGCGATCTAACCCCGAAACCATTAACAACTGTTTGAATAACTGGGGCGACTGTGGCAAAGCATACCATTCACCGGCATTCACCCGGGAGGGGACGAGATAATCCCGGGCACCTTCTGGGGTAGAACGGGTCAGCATCGGGGTTTCAATTTCGATAAAGCCATATTCATCTTCCAGGAAGCGGCGCATGGCTTTAACCACTTGATGACGCAGTTGTAGATTTTGCGACATCCGTTCCCGACGGAGATCCAGATAGCGATATTTCAGGCGTAACTCTTCCCGCACAGTTTCCGTCTGTCCACTGGAAACGGGGAACGGCATCAGTTTATGGACGGCATTGAGTAATTCAATGCGATCGACGTAGACTTCTATCTCTCCCGTGGGTAAGTTGGGATTGAGGGAATCGCTAGGACGTGGGCTGACCCGTCCGGTGATGCGCAGGACATATTCACCTCGGATGGTTTCCGCGTCTTTGTAGGAAGTGGGGGTGCGCTGGGGGTCAGAAACGATTTGGACCACGCCACTGCGATCTCGCAAATCCAAGAAAATGACTCCACCATGATCTCGTCGGCGGTCTACCCATCCACACAGAGTAACAGTTTCTCCAATATGTTCGCTTCGGAGTTGGCCGCAATAGTAGGTTCGCATGGTGGTCGCTTTACAGTTTCAGACGTAATGAGTGGACAAGTGAACAGCTAGAATGCCCCGGTTCTAGGGGTTCGATGCTCGATCGCAATCGGGGATGGAATGGGTGGGATTGCTGAGTTGGGGTCTTTGAAACAAATAACAGAGGCAAACTTTTAAAATCTAGCACGAACGGGTCATCGTGATGGCAGATTCTCTCCGGATAGACTTAAAAAAAATAGAGGGCGACTGATGGATCGCCCTCTATGATCGGGTGTTTACGCCGGAGGTTGCCTAGGAATTAGGGGGAGTGCCGTCGGGATTGAAGAGGGAGTCCCATGCGTCCTTAGCGGATTGAGCAAGGCGATCGCCCAGTTCACTCATTTCAGTGAGGATCTTGTCCCAGTTTTGCTTGGCATCCATTTCCATCAGTTTGATGGTATAGGCAATCCGTTCGGGGTCCATGAGGCGATCGGTTTCAATCGACTCCCGCGCTTGTTGCACCGCACTCAGATAGGCTTCCGAGGTAAATTTGCTGGCCCCTTGAATTTCCGCTTGAGCGCGGCGTTTGATGGCTTCAAA
>CAYUEH010000485.1:0-4609 GCA_964442465.1 uncultured Laspinema sp.
TATCCCAATTATGAATATTTGGAGGCGGAAGGAGAACAGCAAATTAAGCGGGAGTACGAGCGGGAATAACGCCTAGATGAACGGAGGGTTAGGGTTGCGAGGAGGGGGGGTGAAGACGCCAGAGTTTAATGGTTTTATCATCGCCGCCGGTGGCTAGAGTCCGTCCATCGGGGCTGAAGGCGATGGCAAATACATAACTAGAATGGTCCCGCAAGGTTGCCAATTCTTCCCCGGTTTCTACCGCCCAAATCTTGATGGTTTTATCACTGCTGGCACTGCCTATATAGCGACCATCGGGACTAAAAGCCAAGGAGCGAATTCCATCAGTATGTCCGGTTAAAGTATGGATTAATTCCCCGGTTTGGGTATGCCAAAGTTTCACTGTGGAATCCAGACTGCTGCTGGCTAATAGTTCTCCATTGGGACTGAATTTGACACATTCAATGGGATTAGAATGAGCTTGAATGGTGCGATAACTTTCCCCGATCGCCACATTCCAGAGTTTAATGGTACGGTCCCAACTGCCACTGACCAAAGCCCTGCCATCGGGACTAAATGCCACCGTAACCGTGGGTTTTTCATGACCTCTGAGGGTTTGTAAAGCCTGACCCGTCTTGGCATCCCAGAGTTTAATCGTGCGGTCCCAACTGCCACTGGCTATGGTTTCACCATCGGGGGAAATGGCGACGGATTCGATGGGTTTATGATGACCTGAGAGAATTCGGGTGACTTCCCCAGTCCGAACTGACCAGATTCGCAGGGTTTGGTCCAGGGACCCACTGACGAGCACTTTCCCATCATTGCGGAAGGCGATCGCGTTCACAAAGTCCGTATGACCGAGGAGGGTCTGACCTTCATCCCCGGTATGGGGGTTCCAGAGGACAATAGTAGTATCGAGAGAGGCACTGGCTAGGGTATGTCCATCGGGACTAAAAGCCAGGTCAAGAATGGCGGCAGAATGAGCGGTGAGCGTGTGGCTACAGGTCCAGGTGCTTATGGGGTTGATCATGAACGTTGGCGATCGCGACAATCTTAAATTTTTCAGAGTATCGAGTTCAAGGGTGCAATCGATGAATGCTAGATCTGCTCCACGGATCGGTGCGATCCGGCTCAAGAACCCCAATTGACTCATGGGGTATTCTACTATAGCGAGTTGACCCTAAGATAGACCCTAACCCTTTCACAATCACGAGACCCGGTAAACTGAATTAGAAGCAATTAATATGACAAGCACCATGAACCCTTCTGCGACCTTTGATTTCGAGGATGAAAAATTTAAGGCACCCCCATCTACATTATTGCCTTGGTGTCAGATGATTAACCCCACCTTGCATCTGGATGGACTGAAACCTTATGGGTTAGCCATTAAGCTGGAGCAAGCCAAGGCGTCGGGGTTTACACCGGATGAAAATTGGCAACCTGTGGACCATGAATTTAGTACCGGGGCGATCGAAACCCTGCTAATGACGACCACACCCAGAATGCTGATTGTGCGCCAGGGTCCTATTTGCTTAAAAGACCGGATGACTGGGGATATTGTCGGACGGTTGATGGATTTCTATGATGCCTTTAAAGCCGATCGCCTCAAATATAAACCCTTCACCCGCTATCTGATTTTCTTGGTGGGACAAGACCAAAAATTACTCCATCAAACTCCTCTGCGTTTAACCTTGAGTGGTTCGGCTGGTGCCAGTTTCGGCATAGCCTATCGCTATGGACAATCCGGAACAGTCACTGGATTTACGGCGGAGTTGGAACAGGCTTATGCAGATTTTCGCGGACAGCCCTATACTCCGAAAGGCCCGATGTTTCATGCTCATGGGATTTTCTGCCCGACGTTTGAAGCGGTAGAAAAAGGAATCGGTACTACTACAGCATGGGTGGCTAATATCAGTGATTATGAACATCCAACTGCCAGCAATTTAGCGGATTATATGATTCCGTCAAATTCGGAAGAATCGGCTTTAATTTGCGAGACTTTTGAGGAATATAAAAACTTTGGTGAAGATATTCCCAAAGTGGAGACCCCGACGGTGCAAACGGCAACTCCCACGAGTACGTTACATAGCAATGCTTATGCTTATGAGAATGAGTTTGAGTATCCGGAACCGCCTTATTAAGCAGATTAACAAAGGTTCGGTCCCGGAAAATGCCCTGGAAAGACGCGAAAATGGGGCGTAGCTAGGGTGAAATGGGGGCGATCGCAGTAGGGATGATTGGTCGGTGCGATCGCCCTATTTGGACTCATCAACCGGGGGATTTTCCGTTTGTAACCCGATCGCATATTTGACCTTGGTCCCGGTTAAATATGCGCCCCATAAATTCGCCCCGTCCAGGTTGGCAAAACTGAGGTCGGCTTCCGTTAAATCCGCCATTTTCAAATCCGCACCGCGTAAATCGGCGCGAGTAAAATTCGCCCCAAACAGATTAGCACCATCGAGGAGGGCCTTATTCAAATTCGCCCCTTCTAAATTCGCCCCATTGAGAGACGCTTCCAACAGATGAGCACCTTCTAAATTGGCCCAACTCAAATTCGCTTCAGCTAAAGAGACTTGCCTGAGATTTGCACCGCGCAGATCGCACCCACTTAAGTTGGCACCATTCAAGTTGCACTGACTCAGGTCAACTTGTTGTAAGTCAGCGTTGCTGAGGTCGATTTCGGAAAAAGTTCGGTCTCCTGCGGCATAGCGATCGATGAGTTCTTTAACGTCCATGTTTTGTCCCTGAAAAAGCCATCTGATTAACTCCCTAGTCTACAAGGAAGTGACACAGTTTTAAGCCATTTTCCAGACATTTTAGGCCGATCGCCCGCCAGAACCCGATGGATCGGTCGGTTTCCTTGCACCCTGGCGATCGCCGTCCTGTCTTATTCTGCTGACACCGAGTGCGCTTCAGTCCACTGAGAATAGGGATAAGTAGACAAATTGACATTAAAATAGCGCGGGTCATCGGAGACTTCTGGACCAATCCACTCCGGCAATTCTACCACTTGATTCTCATCGGTGAGTTCAACTTCGGCAACAATTAAGCCTTGATTCTCTCCAAAAAATTCATCCACTTCCCAGAGTAACTCTCCCGATTTAATTTTATAGCGGTGTTTTTCAATTAAAGGGGGAGTACAGAGATGATTTAACATAAATTGAGCATCTTCTAGGGGAATCGGATATTCAAACTCGGGGCGAGAATTGCCCTGAGATGGACCTTTAATGGTGAGATAGCCTTGTTTCCCAACTTGGCGCACCCGCACCGTGCGACCCTGACTGTTGGCAATATAACCTTGTCGATAGGGAGTCCCCACAGCCAGCGATCGCCAGGCTTGATTTTTAACTAAAAATTTCCGTTCAATTTCTATAGCCATCTTTAAACAATCTCCCCTCTGATACGGAATGCGGTTGAAATAGGTCTTTAAAAACAAGTTGAGCAATTGTAGGGTGGGCAATGCCCACCTAGATTGGGTGGGCATTGCCCACCCTACCAGTTTTAATGCTTTTATCAACCGAATTTAGTATGATTACCCGATTTTCAATTAGCCCGCAGATGCGGGCTTTGTCCTAAAAGAAACAGCCTTGAGGCTGTTGGACTTGATTTAATGAGTCGCCAGAAAACCTGTTACTTCCAACGGCAGAGGTTGAGCGGCGATCGCACCGGGTCGGGTCGTCGTCAAAGCTCCCACTGCCGTTGCATATCGGATAACTTCTTTAGCTTGCTCTGGGTTTTCCAAGTATTTGACCCCATGCATACAAACCTTATGAATAAATCCAGCCACAAAGCCATCTCCCGCCCCGGTGGTATCCACCACATCCACGGAAAAAGCCGGCATAGACCCTTCATTTTCCCCGAGACAATAGGTACAGCCTTTGTCCCCAGCGGTGACTAAAACCCCTTCCACATTGCCGAGACGATACTTAATCGCACCGGCATCCGTGGTGTCAAATAACCAGGCTGCTTCTTCATCGGTAATTTTTAAAAAATCGACCCGTTTAATTAAAGATTCAATTAACGCTTTAGATTCGCTCGGGTCAGACCAAAACATATCCCGACGATTGACATCAATGGCAATTTTCACATCATATTGTTCCGCCATATCTAAAGCGCGAAAAACGGCTTTTTTGGACTCAGGAAAGGCCAGTTCTAAACTGCCGACGACGAGAAAATCGGCCTGAAAAAACAATTCATGGGGTAACTGATCCGCTTGCAGGCGAGTATCGGCAAATTCCGTGGTGTCAATTTCCCCAAACCCGGCAAAGCTGCGATCGCCATCTTCAGAACGGACCACATACACCTTACGGGTGGGGGCTGTCTCATGACGCTGCACCCCAGTACAATCCACGCCAAGATGCTGGAGTAGAGTCACCAATTCCTCCCCGGTGTCATCTTGTCCCACACAGCCAATAAATCCGGCTGGAGTCCCCAATTTTACCAAGCCAGAGGCCACATTTGCCGGTGCACCGCCCGGATAAGGAGTCCAAGACTCAACCTCCTCATAAGCTTGACCCGGGCGATCGGCTAAACAATCAAATAGAATTTCCCCTAAACACAAAACTCGTGGATGAGTCATCACTTTACTCCTAGATTGCAATATATGGTTCAATTTACAGCCTACAAGAAA
>CAYUEH010000486.1:0-4601 GCA_964442465.1 uncultured Laspinema sp.
AAAAGTTAAGGGAAAGTGGCTTAACCGTCGAAACAGGGGTGTTTGGGGCGATGATGGAAGTGGAGATCCTGAATGATGGACCTGTGACTCTGATTTTAGAGCGGGAGTCCCCAGATTAAACGGGAAGTTGACCGTGAGAGAGACCGATTAAGGGAAGGGGACTAGGAGCGATCAAAGGATTGCATCTGTTCCCACAGACGATTCAGGGGAAAATAGAGAACCGGTGCCCAAAGACTACTGAGAATAGCGCAAGCCAGAGCGAGGGGTTGGTGATAGGCCCAAATTTCACTCAAAGGGCGATCGCCCAGGAAACTAAATTGCAAAGCCCGAATCGTATCTGCCAACACCGACATTCCAAAGACAATCAGCGCCACAGAGATAAAATCTTCCTGGACATATTTTTGCTTCTGCAAGGTAGCCGTCAGACCTCCCACCACCCCCAGACTAAGAGCATGAGTCGGTGAAGCCGAAGTCATCGCATCTAACAGTAGTCCCAACACCACCCCGGCTAAAACCCCTTGCATCCGTTTGCGCTTGATACTCCAAGCCACCACCCAAATCAACAACCAGTTAGGGGCAACCCCCAACAGTTCCATCCCCGGAAAGCGCGTCGGGAGGAGCAGCAAGCACAATAGGACCGACCCCACGGCGATCGCGGCATTGATGACTAACCGCATTCCCCCAGACAACCGAGACCCGTAACCAAAAGAAGATGTTCTCATCACCGTTCCTAATTTTGCAGTTCGTCAGAATCCTCTGAAGAACCCACCTTTTCATAAGGATCAACCACGACCCATTCCAGTAAGCTCATCGGAGCCGTGAGTTCGATCACCGCTTCAGGTGCTGGACTTTTATTCAAATTCACCGATTCTACCCGCCCGATCGGTAACCCTGGAGGGAAAAGTTTTGAATAAGAAGAGGTCGAAACCACATCCCCTTTATTCACATCAGGCACCTTCTCAAAGAACTCCATCACCGCCCGAGACGCTGATTGACCTCGCATCACCCCCATTTGGCGGCTGCGACTAATCGTCACCCCCACCCGAGAACTGGGGTCACTAATCAGCAAAACACGACTGGTATGAGCAGTAACGCTGATCACTCGTCCCACCAATCCACCAGGACCCGAGACAATGTAGTTTTCTTTGATCCCATCTGCCCGTCCTCGACCCAAAGTGACCTGCTGCCACCAATGGTCTGCACTGCGGCCAACAATTGGAGCCAGGATCCCTTCTTTTTTATTCGGGCCAACATAGTTCAAGAGTTCTTTGAGCTTGAGGTTTTGGCTTTCAAGTTCTTGGACCTTGTTTTGCAATTCCAGAGTTCGAGCATTGGTTAGTTGTTCTTGTTGGGTCGGACTCGTCGCAAAGGGTCGAGTCGCCCATTGGTAAAGTTCAATTACAGCCGAACCTTGCGTGTACCGAACAACCAAAGCAGCACAGATGGTTAGACCCACCAGTGCTACTTGTAAACCATGTCGATCCCACCAGCGACGCAATGTGTACATTAGGAATTTTTAGAGACTTCAGTCTTAATCAGACGATGGAGAATACTTTAGAAGGAAACTGACCTTACCCATTCCGAGAACGACCGCTAAACACTCGTTCTAGCTGTTTAAAGTTTTCCAGAACCCGGCCCGTACCCAGGACAACACAGCTCAAGGGATCAGCAGCCACATGAGTCACGATGCCAGTCTCATGACTAATCAGCGTATCTAGCCCCCGCAATAAAGCGCCACCCCCAGCCAACATAATGCCTCGGTCAATAATATCTGCCGCGAGTTCCGGAGGGGTTCGCTCTAAGGTGCGTTTTACGGCTTCTACAATGACCGCTAGCGGTTCGGCCATACTTTCCCGAATTTCCGGTCCCTTGATCGTGACCGTTCGGGGCAGCCCGGAGAGTAAATGTAAGCCCCGCACCTCCATCATAGAGTCATCATCTTCATGAGTTGGATAGGCTGAACCAATCTGAATTTTGATATCCTCAGCGGTCCGCTCCCCAATGACTAGGTTATGCACCTTTTTCATGTACTGAATAATCGCTTCATTCAGTTCATCTCCAGCCACGCGCACCGATTCACTCAGAACGGTGCCTTGCAAACTCAGAACGGCGACTTCCGTCGTTCCTCCGCCAATGTCGATAATCAGGTTGCCCGTGGGCTCCGCCACAGGTAACCCCGCACCGATCGCCGCCGCTACCGGCTCATCAATTAAATAGACATCCCTCGCCCCAGCTTGAGCGGCAGCCTCCATAACCGCACGGCGTTCCACCCCAGTGACTCCCGAGGGGATGCCGATGACTATTCGCGGCGAGACTAAGGTTCTGCCCTCATGCACCCGACGGATAAAGTGCTTGAGCATGAGTTCAGCCGTATCAAAATCTGCAATAACGCCATCACGCAGGGGACGCAGGGCAATAACATTTCCAGGCGTCCGGCCCAGCATTTTTTTGGCATCCTCTCCCACTGCTAACGGCACTTTTTCGTCTTTATCAATGGCAACCACAGAGGGTTCTTGCAGAACAATACCTTTACCAGATACATAAACAAGGGTATTCGCGGTACCGAGGTCGATACCCATATCCCGGGATAGGGAAAAGCGATTGAACAGACCCACTGGTTTCTACGCCCCCAAAACGTGATGCTGTGCGACTATAACAATGTAACAGAAATGTAACCGAGGTGGATTCTAGTACGTTTTTTGTTTTCAGTCTAGTCCAGTGGGAGAAATTTTTTATCCCCACCGCTCCACCAGGGGTGCAACTATAATCCCCAGTCCTCTGGAGAAAATCCGGATAAAACCCGTTCTGAAGAAAGCGATCGCTGATTGGGCCTTCCAGAAATTAGCAAAAATCTCCACATTTCAGGTCCCTTTTGGTTAATCTCAGCCCCTCTAAATTCAGGCGATGAGGCAGTTTCTATGGCGTTCAATTTTATTTATGAGCTAGATTTATTCTCTGCCTTTGATGGGCGATCGCTTTCTCTTGCCTGTCATTTGACTGTTATTTTAGGGACTTCCTATTAGAAAATGCCGTCAATTTATGATGACATAATTACCCAAAAACATCAAAAAATAATTAGGCGGTTAGATGAAAACCTAAGAATTCGTAAAGTTACACCTACAACTAGGAATTCGTAAAGTTTTAATCTCAGGGACAAGAAACCGGGTTTCTCTCCCAAATTTGTGGCTAATATCAAATCCAGTTGTCAAAACGGAACGCTACGCCCCGGTTTTTTATAGACCTTTAAAAACCAGATCCCGTATAATTCCCCAATATCATTACCCAATATTTATTGATTAAAGAAACCCGTTTTCTAACCCATTCTGTTCTGTACCGCTAGACGGACAACTAATCCCATATACGGTTGCTCAAGGTATGTTATAATATCTGAAAAAATCTCAGAAAAATAGCCATGCCCAGAAAAGTCGAATTAGAGCCTCATTTAAGTCTGGGGGACCTGAAAGCGCGATACCGCTCTTCTAAGGATCCAGTAGAAGCGCGTCGTTGTCATCTACTCTGGAAAGTCGCTTCGGGGTGGACTGTGAAGGCTGCTGCCGCAGTTGTGGGCCTCAATTATGACTATGCTCGCCGAGTTGTCAAGAAATATAATGAAATGGGGATAGATTCACTTAAAAATGCTCGCCCTAAAACTCCCATAAACCATAAAGGAGGTAAAAAATCTATATTAAATTCACAGCAATTAGAGCGATTAAAAGAAGTTTTAACACAGAAGCCTGTAGATGGAGGAATTTGGACCGGACCTAAAGTCGCTCGATGGATGGAACAAGAAACAGGACGTAGTAAAATCTATGATTCTAGAGGATGGGACTACTTAAAAAAGTTGGGTTACTCATGGCAAAGACCAAGACCTAAACATCGAGAAGGTTGCCCAATTCAGCAACAAGAAGTTAAGGAAAACTTTCCTAAAAAAGTTCAGCTTATTCAAGAAGAAAATCCCAATGCTGAAGTAGAGGTTTGGTTTTTTGATGAACATCGCGTTGGATTGAAACCGATTTTGGCGAAAGTCTGGGCACCCGTTGGGGAAAGACCTACAGCGATTGTTCATCATAGATATGAGTGGTTATATGTTTATGGATTTGTTAATCCCAAAACTGGAGGAATTCACAATTATTTAATTCCGCGAGTAAACGTTCAATGGTTAAATTTAGTTTTTGAGACTTTTGCCAAAGACGTTGGAGCGAGTGAAGATAAAATAATTTTAATTTTCGAAGATAACGCCGGATGGCATAGAAGTAAGAAAGTTTCTCTACCTTTAGGGGTGAAAATTGAAAATCTTCCGCCCTATTCTCCGGAATTACAACCAGCAGAGCGGTTATGGAAATTGATAGATGAACCCTTAGTTAATACTTATTTTGAAACCTTAGATGACCTAGAAAAAGTCTTAGTTGAACGCTGTCGCTTTCTCCAAGAAAATATGCAAACCGAAATCAAAGCTTTGACCAATTATCATTGACCAATTATCATTGGTTGACCTATTGATGATTTGTTGTAGACCTTTACAAACCGGATTCCGTATAATAATAGACCAACCCTAAAAACCAAAAAGCCTCCGGTTCTATGTAGAGAAACAGGAGGCTTTT
>CAYUEH010000487.1:0-4599 GCA_964442465.1 uncultured Laspinema sp.
GATGATTCCATGCGAGAGGCGACATTGACGGCATCTCCCCATAAGTCGTAACTGAACTTTTTAACGCCAATTACGCCAGCGACGACGGGTCCGGTGTTGATGCCGATTCTAATTTGAAGGGTGGGGCCATAGCGGGATTGAAATTGGGTGATGCTGGATTGCATTTCTAAGGCCATTTGCGCGATCGCCTCGGCAGAATTGGGGTGTTTAACGGGTAATCCCCCGACCACCATATAGGCATCCCCTATGGTTTTAATTTTCTCTAACCCCAGTTTATCGCTGAATTTGTCAAAGGTTGAGAAAATTTCATTGAGTAAGTTGACTAATTCGGTCGGTTGCATTTGGGCGGAAAGGGGGGTGAATCCGACAATATCAGAAAATAAAATGGTGACTTCCTCAAATTGTTCGGCAATGGCGCTGGTATCGGTTTTCAAGCGGTCTGCAATGGTTTTGGGTAAGATGTTTAATAACAGGTTTTCGGTTTGTTCTTGACTGTTTTGCAAGGCAATATCGGTGAATTTTCGCTCTAATTCAGTACCGGCCCTCGCTGCAAAAATTTTCAAGACGAGCTTGCGGGTTTCGTCATCAATCATGGGGTGGGTATCAAGGACGGCAATATGACCAATTACATCCCCTGTGGTGTCAATCAAGGGAATTCCCGCATAGCTTCGCGCTTTTAAATCCACTAAATCAGCATCATCAGGAAACCGAGCAATAATGTTGTCGGGATAGCAATAATATTGGCCGTTGGTAATCACTTCATCGCAGGGTGTTCCGGCTAAGTCATATTCTAAGTTTTCCGAAAAGTTTTGGTTTTTCCAAAACGATAACATCCGGACTCGTGTTTTTTGAGGATTGGCACATTCGGTAATAAAGGCATATTGAATTCCCAGAATTTCTGCTAAATATTGAACGCAAGCCTGGAAAAATTCTTGTCCAGTTTTGGAGGCAGTGCCTTCAACAATCAGTTTGAGGGCTTCTTCTCGGCGCTTGCGATCGCTGATGTCTCGGACGACACAGAGCACGGAGTTCAAAGAAATGGGGGAAAGGCTGGCGGATGCCTCTATTTGAGTTTGGCCGAGGGTGAAACTATATTCAACTTCCCGGGTTTCTTGGCAAGCTAAAGATTCTATAATTCCTATTAAAAATAACTGAGCAGTTTCTTGAGGAAGTACATCATAGATTGTTTTACCCACGATGTTTTCAGCCGGTTGAGAAAGGAGCTTGGTATTGGTGTTAGCAATTTTTAGATACTGTCCCTGAGCATCTAAAACATAAATTAATTCATTCATGCTTTTAATGAGGGCCAGTAATTCGCTTTGGGATGCTTCCACATCCGCTTGAGCTTTTTTGAGTCCGGTTATTGTTCCCTGCAATTCTTCATTTTTCAGTTTTAATTGTTGTTGGAGGTTTTTTAAATTCAGTTGCGTTTGAACTCGGGCTAATACTTCTTCTAGTTGAAAAGGTTTGGTGATGTAATCCACGCCTCCGGCTTGAAAGGCTTGGAGTTTATCCTCAACTTCATTTCCAGCGCTTAAGAAAATTACGGGAACATCACGGGTTTGCGGGTCACTTTTTAAGTGTTCACAAACTTCATAACCTCCCATTTCCGGCATATTAATATCCAAAAGAATCAGGTCAGGAGGAAGCATTTTTGAGGCACTTAAGGCATACTTTCCGTTGGTCGCTTTACGAATTGAATACCCTTGAATCGATAAAAAATTCGCTAAAAATTTGATATTTTCTAGCTTGTCATCAACAATTAAAATACTGCCAAGTTCTGGATTGCTTTGAGATTCACTCATTATTTCACCTAACAATAAATTTCGGGTAATTCTGATTTTATTGGAGAATGGTATTAAATTATTTTGAAACTCTCCGATGAAGAATTAAGGATAGTTGAGGAAAAATTTGGATAATTCTGGAAGAGTTTTAAGGCTTTTGTTTCATGAGTTTACGTGGGGTAATGTTATGGTTGATCCAGCAAATTCTTATTAATGTACCATCTGTTCTCAAGGTAAAACCCGGAGAATTACTCCTGTGACAGGCTCCAACTATCTTCTTCTTCCTTGATCGGTACAAGAGGTTATCAAAAATTAGTATAACCTCATGCTTTGAGGCAATTTATAAATTCAGAAAGAAGATTTTGAATGATGGAATTGCACCCAATAGATTTAACAAATAGATGCTACTTCTATCTGTTTTTTGATTTGTCCTACGAGGTTTTCTATATTAAAAGGCTTAGAAATATAGTCTACTGCTCCTAAGTGAATAGCTTTTCTTTTTTCTGAGCTATCATCATTGGCGCTCAAAAAGATGATGGGAATATGAAGGGTTTCAGGGTCGGATTTAATCAAATGGCAGAGTTCATAGCCACTCATGTCTGGCATTTGAACATCTAACAGAATGAGATGGGGTTTAGAGGCTTGAATCGCCGTGAGTGCCATCCTCCCATTGAGGGCTTTTCGGGTCTGATATCCTCGTTTGACTAAAATTCGGGAGAGTAGGCGGATGTTATCTGGAACATCATCTACGATTAAAATATCGATGGGATGTTCTGAATTGAGTTGGGGGGCTGGGGATGGATGAACCATGAGATTTAAGTCGATAGAGTTGGGGAGTTCGGTTGAGCCAATTCCATCAGGCGATCGAATTGGTAGTTTTCTAAGAGAACGGTTAAAGTTTCGATGAGTTCAGAGTGTTCCGGTGGAATGCCAGTCAGGAGTTCTAAAGCCAGGGTATCGCTGCCTTGGGCGACGGCATTGTAAAATTGGTTCACCCAATCATCGGGCATAAAATCTAGGGCATCGGGCTGAAGTTCGCTATCTGGTTCTTGATTTGGTGTTGCCGGACGAGTGGCAGTATTTGTGGTCTCTTGGTAAGAATATTTGGCCCCGAGATATTGGCAGAGGGTCTCTAGTATTTCTTCCCGGTGGAAGGGTTTACTGACGAAATTATCGCAACCGACTTCTAAACACTCTTCTCGATTTTCTGAAAAGGCACTAGCGGTAATGGCGATAATTGGCGGAATGGGAGGGGAATCATCGCCAGGGTTGTTGATGTGGAATTGTTTAATCTGTTGGGTGGTCTGATATCCATTCAGGATGGGCATATGCATATCCATGAAAATCAGGTGGGGATGCCACTGTTGCCAAGCAGCGATCGCCACTTCCCCATTTTCCGCTTCCTGAACTTCCACCCCGATATCCTTCAACAAGGTGACTAATAACAATCGGTTAATTGGATTATCTTCCACCACCAAAATTCGATAACTCGGTTGTCCCGGTGCTAACCGAATCGCACCCTTGAGATCACTCGTCTGTTCAATTCCTGAACCCTGAACCAACCCCACGGGAATCTCGAATTTAAAGCAACTCCCTTGCCCGACGGTACTGGTGACCGTAATCAGTCCTCCCATTAATTGTACAAATTTCTGAGAAATGCGTAGTCCTAAACCTGTACCTTCCTGAGATTGCCGCCCGACCCGAGTTTGCTGAAACGCCTGAAAGAGGTTTTCGATCTCTTCAGAATTGAGGCCAGGACCCGTATCTTCGACTTCAAATTGGACGATCGCCTGGTCCGGAGTCTGTGGGTCTGAATTCAAGTTAAGGGTGGATATACGCAGGGTGACTCGCCCTTGGTTGGTAAATTTGATGGCATTTCCCAATAGATTAATCAACACCTGGCGCAACTTATTTTCATCGGTACGAATGAATTGGTGGAGGTTAGATTGCAGCTCAAACTTCAGGCTTAACCCTTTAGATTTCGCCTTGAGTTGCAGCATGGATTCCAAGCTGAACACCAGTTTGGGTAGGTCAAATTCACTTTCATTCAGGGTGATGCGTCCGGCCTCAATTTTCGACATTTCTAAGACGTCATTAATCAGGGCGAGTAAATGGGAGCCACTTTTGTTGATAATGTCAATATAGCCTTGATGTACCGCTCCTAGGGAAGTATCTCGTTGCATCAGTTGAGTAAACCCTAAAATTGCATTCAGAGGCGTTCTCAGTTCGTGGCTCATATTTGCTAAAAATTCGCTTTTAGCGCGGTTGGCTGCCTTGGCGGCTTCAGCGGTGCGATGCAATTCTTCCGCTTGTTGTTGGGTTTGGGCAAACAGTTCAGCTTGTTGGACGGCAACGCCCAGTTGATTGCCAATTTGGGTAACAATTTTGACTTCGGCCTCTTTCCAATGTCGGGGACCGCTATTTTGATAAGCCCCCAGCAAGCCCCAGAGTGTATTGCCACAAAAAATGGGAGCGATCACATAAGCTCGGGCATTTAATTTCTCTAGGAACTCCACATAGCACGAGCTAAAACCGGCTTGGTAAATATCATAAACTGAACAAAATATCTCTTTTTGACGATAAATACCCCCTTGCTGTTCTTGCAGGTAAGTATCTTTAATCAAGAAATTCGATGAATTCATTTGACTCAGGACACAAGCGGGTGCATCGGTGGTGTCTTGAGTCAGAATGGGATCGTTGGCTTGATCCGGCAATAATATATCCCAACCGGTGTTAACCGATTCTGAGACTAATACGCCACTCCAATCGGGATTAAAGCGATAAATCACGACCCGATCGCAGTCAACGGCTTGCC
>CAYUEH010000488.1:0-4564 GCA_964442465.1 uncultured Laspinema sp.
ACCACTAAAGAAACCTAAAACTCAGGGTCTTGCAGTGCTTTCTCATTCCATTAAGGGATTTGCATAAAAAAAATTCTGCATTAGAAGTTGGGTAGAATTGGAAAGGCCCCCCTTATTAAGGGGGGTTGGGGGGATCTCTTCTCAAAGATTTTGAAGAGTTTATTGTTTGGAGTTCCCTAAGTGCCCGACTGAGGACAACTCGGAACCCTAATCTCGCGACACTTGCTCAATATAGCCGTTCCTAAACTCATGAAGCACAGATATTAGACCTCTTGCAAAAATCCGGATTGATCCCCCCAACCCCCCTTCTTAAGGGGGGCTTAAGAGAATTTTGCAAGAGGTCTAGTTTATCCCTGATAGACGAGCATATCCCTTACCTGGATAGTTTCTTCGGAGGCAATATCCCTGAAAACTGTTCAACTATAAGGACTTCAGCCTTAGCTTGATGCGTATGGGGTTAGGGTGGGGTCCAAAAGGGTATGGATTTTTACAGACTCTCAATCCCGGATTCCGTATGATAATTGTTTAATTCTTTTTCTAGGATAACCTAATGAAGCTCAATTTAATGAATGATACGTTACAAATTGAATTAGACTTTTGGGAGCAATTCTGGGCATTCAGCTTTGAGAATATTTTGACCATTCCCCTAAGTCATCTTCTCAATGTTTCCACCGCCGAACCCAAAAGTAATTGGGCCGAAATCCGTGCACCGGGAACATTTTTACCCGGAGTCATTAAAGCCGGGACCTATTACAATTCCGAGGGAAAAGAGTTCTGGTATGTCACCCGACAAAAAGATTATCTCACCCTGGAATTACGAGATGAACCCTTTAATCGGATTGTTTTAACCCTAGATAATGCCTTAGATTGGGCCAATCGAATTCAAGGAGAAATTGAGGGAACCGACGTCAGATATTAACGACCCTTCTTCGTGACGAAAGCTGACGCACAAGTCATGCAAGTCTGGAGACTCTACCTCCAGACAACCGGCGAGGGGTTGAACCCTAGCCCGGTCAAGGTGGTAAATTTAATGACGAACAATCGTTATTTCATGTAAGGGCGCCAGAGCGATCGCCTGTCCAAGAGGTAAATATGATGACGAAAAATCATTGTTTTTTATAGGGGCCCCGGGTATCGAAGCCCCTACAAATCAATACACCTTGACAGGGTTAGGGGTTCAACCCTCGCCAGTTATTGCTAAAACTTGCAGCGATTTGATCTGCCACTGAAGCGATGACCCTTACCCCCCACTCACCGGGGGAATCAACACCACTTCATCCCCAGCTTGTAAGGGAGTCTGGGGGTCAACAAAATCGAGATTAATCCCAAAGCGGGTGATATCGCGCCAGCAGTCGAGTTCCGGGTGTTCCGCAATCAGGCGATCGCGCACTGCCACCACCGGAGTCCCCGGCGGAAATTCCAGCACTAACTCAGGAACGCCAAAGGCTTCTTGATAAGCAGCGAACAGTTTTACCGTAACGGCGATCGGGGGTTCAGACATCGTAAAAACAACCACAAGAAGGCTAACTCTAATAAAATACCCTGAACTTGTTAAACTGACTCAATTCATTTATGATCGGGAAACCTAAGAGTTTTTAGCCTCCTGATGTTTATCCCCTATTTAAAATGCCAACTCGAAAAAAACTTCAATCCATCTATCAACTGAAAATCACCCTCAGCGGTATCCGACCCCCCATTTGGCGACGAGTGCAAGTGAGCAGCGATTACACCCTAGGAGATTTACACCAGGTCATTCAAGTCGCAATGGGTTGGTGCGATGGCCATCTCCATTCCTTTACTATTGATGGGGAAGATTACGGAATGCCAATGGATGATGATTTTGGCTTTGGTGGCATGGAAACCAACGATGAAAGCCAGGTCAAACTGAGCAAAATCATCCCGGGAGAAAAGTTTAAATTCTCCTACCTCTATGACTTTGGCGATTCCTGGGACCATCAAATCCTCGTTGAAAAAGTGCTGCCACCGGATCCGGATGCCACCTATCCAGTCTGCATCAAAGCCAAAAGAGCCTGTCCCCCAGAAGACTGTGGCGGTCCTTGGGGATATCCAGATTTGCTAGAAGCGATCCAAGATAAAAAGCATCCGGACCATGAAGAAATGCTCGATTGGGTCGGGGGTTCTTTTGACCCAGAAGAAGTCAATCTGGATCAGATAAACGCCCAGTTCAAGCAATATTTCAAATAACATGAATCGTCTCCCCAGCTAAGAAATTGTTACAGGGTTGAAGAAGCAGGACCAGAAACCGGGTTTCTAGCAAAATTAGGGGAATTTATTATACATCTTGTAAAGAAACCCGGTTTCTCAACCCCCAACCCCGGACCAGAAACCGGGTTTCTGCGACCATTGTTGTTTCATCGCCTAAATTTATGAAAGAAACCCGGTTTCTCAAATATAAGGGACAGGTAAAGATTTGGTATGACCAAGAATCTGATTTTTTAGAAGTTCTTTTCTCAGAAAACCCGGGATTTATGCGAGAAACCGATGATGATTCTATTATGGAACGGATAGATGAAGCGGGGAATATTATCGGATTTTCTGTGATGAATGTCAGTGGTTTCTCACCTCAACGCCACGGATTGGGGTGAGGTGGGTTGCTGTTTGCTCAGAGGGCGATCGCTTCTCATCGGTCAGTTCTGTTAAAATCAGTAAAGACCCATCTCTTGCGGAAAACCATACCATGATGTCTTCTCCTATCTTCAGGCTATACCTGAAAGCGGCAGGGGAAAGAAGTCCCAGGCATGGCTACTATCTTGGATAAAAGAGACTGATAGTAACCGTTATAATAGCACTATAATGATTTGAGTTTGAGTGGCCGGGGAAAATCGTGACCAGGGGAGGGCGATCGCCTCCTCAATGAAACAGCCTGAAGGAGTGAACGCCTTGCGCCGATAGGCAGGAGGGAAGCAGACTACCGATGAAAACAGATAGCCTATTTTACCAAATATTTAAGCAGTTTCCGGCGAGTTTTTTTGAACTCATCCATCGCTCTGCCAGTGATGCAGCCGCTTATCAGTTTACCTCAGTGGAACTCAAGCAAGTGGCATTTCGGATTGATGGAGTTTTTCTACCCAAACAGGAAGAGTCTACCCAACCGTTTTATCTGGTAGAAGTTCAGTTTCAACCCGATGATAGTTTATATTACCGCATTTTTGGGGAACTGTTTCTGTATTTAAAACAAAATCAACCGCCCCATCCTTGGCGGGTGGTGGTCATTTATCCCAACCGCCGCATTGAACGCGAACAAGAGTTACAGTTTTCTGAAATGCTGGAACTCAGTCGCGTTTCGCGGATTTATCTGGATGAATTGAATGACTCAAATGAATCCTTGGGAATTCAGGTGCTGCAACTGGTGATTCAAGATACCGAAAGTGCAGCAACAGAAAGAGCGAAACAATTAATTGTGCGCTCTCAATCTCAAATCACCTCGTCCGAGGTGCGACGGCAGTTTATCGAGTTAATAGAAACCATCATTGTCTACAAATTACCGCAAAAAAGCCGGGAGGAAATTGAAGCTATGCTGGGATTAAGTGAGTTAAGACAAACCAAAGTCTATCAAGAAGCCTTTAGCGAAGGCAAGATTGAAGGCAAGATTGAAGGCAAGATTGAATCGATTCCGAAAATGATTCAGAAAGGAATTAGCCTGGAAGACATTGCCAATATTTTAGACTTACCGTTAGAAACAGTTCAGCAAAATATCCCCAATTCTGAAGGGAAATCTTCAACTTAATGGAATTCCGAGGCAACAATCAGTTGTTCACAAGTGTACGGGTCTTCGCCATTGGCGGGGACCCGAATCCTGATGCAATGATTCTGCCCGGGCACTCCAAAAACTGAATGTTCAGGGTAATCTAATTTTTATCAGGAGCGTGAGTGACTGGAAAACTTTAATGGACCCAGATTGAGGATATTAAATCTTGAGTCAGGGTGCATAATCACCCCGTTTTTCACACCCCCTCCAACCACAAAAAAAGCAGGACCAGAAACCGGGTTTCTACCAAAAATTTTGGGAATTGATTATCCATTTTGTAAAGAAACCCGGTTTCTCAACCCCCAACACAGGACCAGAAACCGGGTTTCTGCCACAATTGTTGGTTCATCGCCTAAATTTACGAAAGAAACCCGGTTTCTCAACCCCCAACCCCGGACCAGAAACCGGGTTTCTGCGACCATTGTTGTTTCATCGCCTAAATTTATGAAAGAAACCCGGTTTCTCAAATATAAGGGACAGGTAAAGATTTGGTATGACCAAGACGATCGCATCTCATCGGTCAGTTCTGTTAAAATCAGTAAAGACCCATCTCTTGCGGAAAACCATACCATCATGACCCAGATAGTCTCTCTGCAACAGGCGATCGAATCTGTAGAATCCCTTTCTCTGGAAGAACAGGACCTATTGATTGAGTTAATCCAAAAAAGAAGGATTGAACAACGCCGTCAACAAATTGCCACCCATGCCACTCAAACCTTGGAGTCCCTAGAAGCCGGAACAGCAAAACGCGGGACTTTAGCTGACTTACGCGCAGATTTGTTAGGGGAAGAATGA
>CAYUEH010000489.1:0-1155 GCA_964442465.1 uncultured Laspinema sp.
GTTCTTAATTCTCGGCAGATGGGAAAATCTAGCTTGCTGGTCCGGACGGTAAAGCGCCTATCTATAGATGGAGTTGCCTGTGCCACGATTGATATTTCTGATATTGGCAGTAAACAGATTTCCCTCGAACAATGGTATGGAGGAGTTGCCTATAAAATCACCAGCAATTTTAATTTATTAGATGCCTTGGAGTTTATGACTTGGTGGCAGGACCGGGAGTCGATTTCTCCGGTTCATCGGTTGGGAGAACTGATTGAAACGGTGTTGTTGCAACAGGTTTCTCAACGGATTGTGATTTTTATTGATGAAATTGATAGCGTGTTGAGCGTGAATGAATCTTTGGAAGACTTTTTTGCCTTGATTCGGTCTTGTTATAACAAGCGATCGCAGAATCCCCATTACGATCGCCTGACTTTTGCCCTCTTGGGAGTCGCCACCCCCTCGGATTTAATTAGCGATCGCACTCGTACCCCCTTTAATATCGGCCATGCGATTGATTTATCCGGCTTTCAACCCGATGAAGTCCAGCCGCTACTGGCTGGATTAACTGATATCCTGACTCGTCCCCAAGAAGTCCTCCACCAGATTCTCCATTGGACCGGGGGACAACCCTTTTTAACCCAAAAATTATGTCAATTGGTCCGGGAAATGGGAAAAATTAGCCCCGAATTTTTACCCCAGTCCGGGAATGAAGCCGAATGGGTTGAACGGTTCATTCAAACTGAAATTATTCACAATTGGGAATCTCGGGACGAACCGGCACATCTGCGAACCGTTCGCGATCGCCTCCTCAGAAATCCCCAACGGGCCAGCCGTTTACTGGGATGCTATCAACAACTCTTAAAATTACAAGCAATTCCCGCCGATGATAGTCCCGAACAAACCGAATTACGCCTATCCGGTTTAGTCCGAATCCAAGACGGAAAATTAACCGTTAGCAATCCCATCTATGCCGCCATTTTTAACTTCAATTGGGTCGAAAAATCCCTGTTTAATTTACGTCCTTATGCTGAAGCCTTAGCAGCCTGGTTAGAGTCGGACCGCCAGGATACTTCCCGTTTACTCCGAGGAAAAGCCTTACAAGATGCCCGGGAATGGGCCAAAGGAAAAAATTTGAGCGACCTCGATTATCAATTTTTAGCCGCCAGTCAAGAA
>CAYUEH010000489.1:1255-4563 GCA_964442465.1 uncultured Laspinema sp.
CAGAGACGATCGCCACCGCAGAAGAAAACACCGTGAAAATTTGGCGGGTCAAAGATGGAAAATTGCTACAAACCTGGACAGGACATCAGGATCAAGTCTTCTCCGTGAGGTTTTCACCCAACGGCAAAACCCTCGCCTCTGCCAGTGGCGATCGCCGAATCTTCCTCCGCAGAACCAGCGATGGTAAATTGATTCATCTCCTCGAAGGACATGGCGATCGCGTCGTTGCCATTCGCTTCAGTCCCGATGGTCAATTATTAGCCTCCGCCAGTGACGATGGCACCGTCAGACTCTGGCAAGAAAGCAATGGTAAATTATTAAGTATTCTCCACCATTCCCACCCCGTCACCAGCCTCAATTTCCACCCCGATTCCCAAACCCTTGCCACCGGAACTGCTGATGGTACTGTTAACCTCTGGAATCGAGATGGCAGATTCCTCACTCCCTTACGCGGACATCAACAAGCCATCACTCATGTATCCTGGTCTCCAGAAGGGGGAGAATTAGCCTCCACCAGTGACGATGGGACGGCGATGATTTGGAACCTGGAACTGGATGATTTAGTGCGTCAGGGGTGCCAGTTATTGGGCGATCGGTCAATCCCCCATTCCATCCCTCCCACCCTCCTCAAACGCTGTTTCTAAGCGCAACCCCAACCCTTAGCCCATTTGATGGTAAAATTTGCGATGACCTGCACTCTTGGGAGTCCCAGGCCAATCCCGTTTAACCCCTAACCCCTGACCGCAACCTCCAATGCCCTGGTTTGTCAAAATAGAAGAAGGAATCGTCGATAAACCCACCTTCGATCGCTACGTTCCCGCCCATAAAGCCTACGTCGAAGATTTAATCGCCAAAGGACATCAAGCCAAAACTGGCTACTGGAAACGACGTGGAGGCGGAATGCTGCTGTTTGAGGCGGAGTCAATAGAGGAAGCCCAGCAGATCGTTGCAGAGGACCCTCTGGTTAAACAGGGCTGCGTCCAGTACGACCTCTATGAGTGGTGTATCGTCGTGGAATAACGGACCGAAACCACAACTTTAAAAAATATTTCGTCACCCCCTAGACAAGAGTCGGACAACAATGATATAGTTGTAAATGACCTGGACCCATGCGGTCATAACGCCCAAACTTTGTCAGGACCGGAAGGTAGCAGCAATACGGGATGCTTATGACAGGCGTGGTATCCGGGTCACTTTTTTTTAGTGCCTCTTTCTGGTGGTCACTCCGCCTCTATTAGCCTTATCCTAGAAGCAGTAACCTCAGCGACTAAGGAGCAATACTGCCTATGCCTGGTTTCGGTGATATAGTACAAAGGGCATTTTATCTGGGAGTGGGAATCGCATCTTATGCAGGCGAACAAGCCACCGGAAGACTAGCCGAAGTGCGCGAAAAAGCCCAAAAACTGGCCGATGAAATGGTCGCGCGGGGTGAAATGAGCACCGAAGAAGCGCGTCGCTTCGTCGAAGACATGATGAAACAGGGCCAGCAGCAAATCAAGCAGCCCCAATCGGAATCGACAACGCCACGAGAACCCCGTCGCATTGAAATCTTAGAAGACGATGAAGAACCCACCCCGGAGAAACCTCCGGAGGTGAATAACCTGCGCGATCAGGTACAATCGTTACAGGACGAACTACGGCGACTCCAGAACGAATAGAGATTGCTTCCGGAAGTCATTAGGCAAAGGGTTATGGAAGATTGGCCGAAAGAATTTTTCAAAATGTTAGAGACAGCGGGACAAGAAATGGATCGCTTTGTTCAAGAAGTAACGGAAGAGGTCGAGGAATTCGTCGATATTTTGGGAAGGGTTTCTTCAGATATCATGGAACTGTCTGAAGAATTCGCCGAAGAATTACAAACGACGATTTTCACCGAATTCGACCAATATTTTGAAGAGTTAGTTGATCCATTTTTTGACCTGTATTTAGGACTAGATGAATTTCCCACGGACACCGATGGGTTTGTGTCATCGGTAGAACCCACAGCGGAAAAATATTCAGCCTGTATCGGCTGTAAAAACTATCACGGTCAGGTTTACGGGGGCAATTTACTCGTTTGTGGGATGCATCCTTATGGGTGGGAAACCGATGGCGACTGTCCCGACTGGGAGTCCTAATTGGGATAAGTAACAGGAGGCGCGGCGATCGCGCCTTTTGTGTTTTTTGGGGGGCGATCGCCTAGACTCACGGCAGAATCAATTCTGCCCCTACTGTACTATTCCTGAGTAACCGGAGTATTCATCTTTACCCCTTCCTCGCTGACTTGGATGGGGGGGCGTAAGGCTAAATAAAATGCCGGTCCCAAGAGGGGAATTAAGGCGACGATCCAAAATATCACGGGACTGTTTAACCCGCGTCGCGCCATGTCATCTCCGAGGATGGTGGGAAAGAGGAGGCAAAGCAGGCAAAAGTCTAAGGTCATGACGTGAATAAATCGACTGGTTTGCCATTGGTAGAGGTAATCGGTCCAATCTCCTTGGGTGATGCCATAGCCGAGTAAGATGAGGGCGGATAAGGCGGCGATCGCCCCGAAAATTCGCGAGTCTATTGCTTTTAAAAACCAATTTTTCTCCCCGGAAAAGCTGGGGTTAGGCTGGCGCAAGGCGAGATAAGGTAACAAGGCAAATGCACCGACCCCAAAGGATAAGGTGACAAACGGCCATGCCGGAATTTTCTGTCCTTTTCCATCTAAAAATAGCACGGCGCTATAGATAAACGGCCATACTCCCATGATATTAAACAGGGCAATAATCAGAGGGTTGATTCCCTCCCATTCTCCAGTTACTAGGTTTTTAATTAAGTTAAAGGTAGCGGTGGGGTTATCCGGGGGTGCAAATCCAAAGGCATAAATGATTAATCCAATCCATATTAATCCAAAGCCGAGTTTTCTCATGGGAGTTTTGTCAATTCTGCTAGGGTTCCCCTCTATGGTATCAAATGTCAATCAGGCTGAGTTGGATTTAGCACAATTTTTAGCCGTTGCGAAAATCGATGAATGTTTGATAATAGGCATCGGGCATTCCGGTATCGAAACACCGTCCTTTGATTTGATAGCCATACATTCCTTCGGCTTGGCGCACTTGTTCTAGGCAGGTGGTGAGCTGAAATTCTCCTTTTTCTCGGAAATTATTGCGGATATTGGCTTCGAGATAGTCAAATATTGTGGGGGTCAGTGCGTAAATTCCGAAGACGGTTAAGAAGCGATCGCCTGTTAATCCTTCTACTGTTAAATTTTTCCTAGCATAGTCTAAATCCGGCTTTTCACAGACTTCGGTGAGGGACAAAATTTCATCGTTATCTTGCCAATT
>CAYUEH010000490.1:0-4559 GCA_964442465.1 uncultured Laspinema sp.
GCTATGATTTTGTGATTGATTATCAGACTGAACCTATCCCCGCGTTAGCTGAATCGGAAGCCGCTTGGGTGGATGCACAGTTAAGGGAACAAGGTGTGCGGGAATAACTTGTTCCCTATTTCTGTATGACTCAATCAGTCTTTTCAAGGATTAAGCTCAAATCAATGAAAACTTAAAATTACGGATCTAATGCCTGTTTAGCTTCCTCAAAAATTTTATCAGCAAATTCTGGGTTTTCTTGCATTAATCTAAATAAACTGGGAATTTTGTCATAATTCTTTTTAATAAAATCCTCCTCATTGTGAGGAATGCGCCCTACTAAGTAAATCAACTTTTCCTCATCTAAATCTAAAACTTGCGCTAAAGAACGAATCGTTTCTTCACTGGGAGCATATTCGGCTTTTTCATTTTCTAGTCGGGATAGATAAGAATAATCTAAATTTACTAAACAAGCGAGTTCGCGTAGGGTGTAACCTTTTGTTTTTCTGGCTTGGCGGATTGCTTTACCAAATGTCGGGTCTTCCACATCTTCTTCAGACTGTGTAGCTTCATTTTTGGCAGTTTTTCCTTGGATTTCGACCCATCCTATCAGTTGGTTAGAAAATCCGCCTTGGCTTGGAGTTAGTCCTTTATGTTGCAGTTCTCGATTCAGCATCGGTTCTAAATAATCTTTTAGTAACCGTTGACGATCGCCTAGTTCCAGTACGGGTAATGTCGGGGTTTGTAATAAGATATCATCCCCTTTATGTTCTATCGTTGGAATCCGCTTGCCGTTTGGATCGATCGCCAGAGATTTGAGAAGAAATCGCTGTTCTCCTTTGTTTCCTTGAATCTCTACTAACCACCAGGTCAAAATGGCTGATTTGCCATCATCACTGGCGATCGCCACTCCGAGTTCTTCCGGCGGGAGATTTTGCCAGCGTTGCAGTTCTTGTTGTAACAGGGGGTGATCTAGACCCATCAAATCTACATCACCCCGAGTTCGGGCAATTTCTCGACTGGTTGTAAACCGCCGGATTTTTTCTCCATTTTCACTATAAATGTCGAAAATATCCTCATCAACTCGCTTAATGGTTTGCTTTTTATCCTCCAAAGCAGAAATTAAAAAGCGGACTAACCGATCCATGCCCGCTTTAACATCAGACAACGGTTTATAGTCCTCAATGCTAAACCCCTCAATATCTTGGAATAACTCAAAAACAACTTTTCTGGCTTCTGCTGCATTACTTAAAGCCGTTGCCAATTCCTGTGTTGTGCGTTTTAATTCTGGATCGGATATAGCTTCCTGATACAGGCGGTCATAACTGATTTTTTCAGAAAGTTGACCTAAAATTTGAGAGCGAAAATCCTCCGAAATATTGCCATAATCATCTACCTTCCCGACACCCTGAGCAATCTCCTTCAGCTTTTCATCTAAAAGTAAAAATATTTTACCTTCAATGGTATCCGATAAAACTAAATGGTAAACTTGGGCTGTATCATTTTGCCCATATCGGTGAATTCGACCGATCCGCTGTTCGATATCCATTGGATTCCAAGGGAGGTCAAAATTAAATAAAATTCGGGCAAACTGTAAGTTAATTCCCTCCCGTCCAGCGGCAGTACAAACGAGCACTTTAGGGCCATCTTTTTGGCGGAACTTACGTTCTGCTGCCAGTTTGGTTCCGTGGTCTCCCCCGCGAAGTACCACCACGCCCTGACCGGGATACTCCGCTTCTATTTCTCTTTCTATGAGGTCAACTGTTCCTAAATAGGTTGCAAAAATGACAATTTTTTCCTGGGGATTTTCATGCCATAACTTGCCGAGAGCGTAAAGGAGTTTTTCCGCCTTAGTCTCTCTTTTTTCAGGAAAATATTTGAGTAAGGAATGAAGGCGCGCACGTTCTTCGGGGAGAGCTAAGTTGACTACAGATACCGCAGCATCCTCTCCCATATCCGCTGCTAGTTCACTACTATAACCGTCTGCGGCAATTTCTAATTCAACGTCATCAATTTTTTTTAAAATTCGGTGCTTCCAATCCGCAAAAATCCGGTCCATTTCACTGCGACTAATGGCATCATCTCCCAGATTATTTTCCGCACAGATTAATTGCTTGGCCTCCTTATAGAGTTCTTCTCGTTTGTCAATATTGAGGTTTTCGTCATGTAAAATTCCTTCGTGAATCGTCAAAGTCAGTAACCGACGTTGCAGGGTGCGTCGGACTGCGGCAAAACTCGAAGCCGCAATTTTTTGGAAAATTGCCATCACAAAACCAAGCGCCCGTCCTTGATTGCCTTGTTTTTTAGCTAGGGCAAAACCATCTTCTAAATAGTTTCGGAGTTCTCGGTAAAACAGTCGTTCTGAGTCCGACATCACGAACGCTTCTGTAACCACCTGACGACGGGCAAATAATAATGAACCATCGGGTTTGCAAGCATCTGCTTTAGTACGCCGAAACATGACGGCATTTAGACGATGGCGATGTTCTACCATGTCTTCTGCATTTTTGAATAAGGTGGAATTTAATAGCTGAACCAACATCCAAAACCGAAACCGATCGCCTTGGTGGGGAGTGGCGGAGAGTAACAATAAATCCCGAGTTAAATTTTTGAGGATTTCAGCGAGTTTGTATTTTTGAGTTTTCCTGACTTTACTCCCACTTTTAGAGGCAGTGAGGTGGTGGGCTTCGTCAAATACCACTAAATCCCAATGGGGTGCATCCTGAAGTTTTTTCAGGCGTTTTGCCATCTTTAAACTATCGATACTGGCAATCAGTCGGTCATGTTTGGCAAAGGCATTCGACTTGCGATCGCTGACATCTCCTTCGCTGCCAAACACCTCAAACCCTAAATTAAAGACTTCATTTAATTCAGAGTGCCAGTTATTCACTAATCCTGCCGGAACCACCATTAGCGCCCGCTTGAGTTCACCCCGACTGGCTAATTCGCGCAAAATTAAAGCGGTTTCAATGGTTTTACCCAAACCCACCTCATCAGCAATTAGAAATCGTCTCGGACTGGCGGTGGCAATACGATGGGTTAAAACAATTTGGTGAGGAAGTAAGTCAATTTTGGCGGTCGTCAGTGAGGCAGCACTCTCCATTAAAGGCAGAGAATGGGCTTGATAGACTAACCAAATTTGTCGCGTTCGTTCCCAGGTTCCCTTAACCCCCTGAATAATTCGCTCATTGCGGGAGAGTTGAGGGCGGACAGAAGCGATCGCAACTTGCTTTTCCCCACTCCCAAAAAATGCCCGCACATATCCCTCTCTTGGCGGTTCAATGACCACCCCCTCCCCAAATTCACTATGAGTAATTCGTTTTCCCGGTATCAACATCGCTTGTAACAGTTCAATATCCATAATGATTTTTGATTTCTTCCGATAATAAAAATTGCTGATCCCGTTAGAAACAGGAACAATGGGTTGGAATGGTGAAAAGCAAATTTTCACCTAGAAATGGGTTAAGAAATTCGCGGGTGATAGAGTCCGATCCAGGCTGAATCATCAAGAGGAGGATCAGATTTTGCACAAGGAGTAATCGGTCTGGCATCTGCTTCAGACCCAGCCCACAATGCTTGTCCCAAGGGCAACTTTTGACCGCTAAATTCTGCACCACAGCACCATAAGTAGGAATCCGTTGCCCGGTTCATCTGGATACGCTGTTTGCCAGAGGGTAACCACAAGATTAAAGCAGCTTGCCCCTGATATTTATCCTGAAAGCTGAGAATGCAGGATTTGAGGCTTGTTTCTAACCAGATTTGCCCCTCCTCGCGAGTTAAAGCATCCAGACATCCTTCAAACCCCGCCACGATTAAGGCATTTCCAGAGGCAGCAGGCAGATCTTCGCACCAGTTATCCTTTAACCGAAATAATTCGCGCATTGAAATCACCTGATCAGGGGTTGCCAACTCGGATAAAACTTCTCGATTCCAGAGTAGGGAAAAGCCTTTACGAGTCCAACTATGATCGCTAATTCTACTCGCCATCAGTCATCTCCCTCGCCGAAGAACAGTTCAAGCTGTTTTACTTGGTCTTGATGTTGTTGTTGCCAGTTTTGATAAATGTTTAAGGCGACAATCGCCCCTTGACGAACTTCCGGAAGCGGCGATCGGGTGCTGTACCACTCTAAGAGTCCCCCGAGTGCAGGATGGGGGCGAAAGTTTTCATTTTTTAAAGTCTCAGAAATATTGATGCCACTTCCTTCAAAACAGCCGCCAATTAAAAACATCGCCTGTTCATAGTCGTTGGTCATCTTCTGGCTCTGCTTTCTATGCCAATTTTTGGCAATCTCTACTGGAGACGTTGGGAAATAAATCTTATTTTGTTCAGAACACCAACCCCGTTCTTCAAATTCTTTGGGAGAAATCCCCGTTCCCCGCAAAAACTTCTGCATTTGGTCCCGGGGTAGTTCAGTGTGACCGTCAAACAAACGCAAAAACTGGCGAGTGAACGGTTCCGCCCTGACGGGTGGGGGGCTTTGCGCGTTACTGTTTTCTTCATCTAGTAGTTGATTAATGCCAATCAAGGCATCGCGCACCGTAAACTCTTTGTCCTCATCCACATACACTTTACCATAGTG
>CAYUEH010000491.1:0-69 GCA_964442465.1 uncultured Laspinema sp.
TTGGAATTGATGGAGAAAATAAGAGAAGAGAACGACTGAAGTCGTTACTACGAACTCTGGAGAAGAGAA
>CAYUEH010000491.1:169-2544 GCA_964442465.1 uncultured Laspinema sp.
CGACTGAAGTCGGGACGTTGAACAATTAAGAACGACTGAAGTCGGGACGTTGAACAATTAAGAACGACTGAAGTCGGGACGTTGAACGAGGGGATTTTTTTGATGGTTTATAATTCCCTGGAACTGGTTATATAAAATCCGGTTCTCAAAAGTCGGTTTTATAATAGAGTAGCGGGCTAAGGCTGGCTTCCTCCCTGTAGCCCTAAAGGTTTAAAAAAATGTAGAGGCGAATCGCGAATCGCCTCTACATTTTTTTGGGTAGATTCTCTATTTAGCCCGCGCAGGCGGGCTTCGTCCGCTTTCCGCCCCACCCTTGAGGGTGCGGGGTTTTAAATTTACCCCCCAGCGAGGAAAACTTCTACGGCATTTCCTGCCTCTTCTTCGGGGAAGAGTTCTTCCACTCGGCTTTGGATTTGAGCGTGGCGTTCGACGCCTTCAAAGGCGTAACGGTTGTAACCATTGCGCTGAATTAACTCTTCTAAATAGCGGAGGCGATCGCTGGAGGCGGGGTGAGAAGATAACCAGGTTAAAACCCCACCACCACCGCCATCTAATTCGGTGAAGGTTTGCATCAGGTTGCGTAACCCATCGGCGGCATAATTGGTATTGGCTAAGACTCTTGAGCCTAAAACATCGGCTTGTCGTTCGTTTTGGCGACTGTAGGCGCGACCGACTAGGGCGGCAATTAAATCCCCCATTGGTACGACGCGATTTAAGTTAGAAAGGAGGGCGCTTTGAACAACCCGTTGATAGCCATGAGACAAAACAGCATGAGCCACTTCATGACCTAGTAAACCTGCCAGTTCTGCCTCAGATTCAATGCGGGTGAGTGCGCCGGTATTCACGAAGACTTTGCCGCCCGGAAGGGCAAAGGCATTGAGATTTTTGTCTTCGACGACGAAGAATTCATATTCAAATTCGTCCCGTCCCATCAAATCGGCCATTTTATGTCCGACTTCATTGACATAGCTGACGATGGTTTCATCTTCAACCATGGGTAAACGCTGTTGGAAGGACTCCGCGAGTTGGTTACCAAAGGAGGCTTCTCCCTGCATCAACAGCATGGTGAGTTGAAGGGCGGGGATGGTTCCAGCGACGTTTCCAGTTAGGAGTAAATCTCCGATGGAAAGTGCGCCGGTGACGATGGTTTGACCGATTAAGCGGCGACGAATTCCGGAACGGTAGCGACCCAAATCATCATCAGCGATCGCCTCAAATTCGGAGGCTTGGGGATGTTCCGGATACAGCACGGCAAATTGCCTTGCGGCAATGGAAGATTCCAACCATTTCTCTTCGCTTTGTAAGGCAGAAATTTCGGCTTGAATTAATTCCGGTTCGTTGGGATAAAGGGTGGTGGCGCGTTCAAGAACGGCTAGGGCTTCCTCTCCTCTTCCGTACTGTTGTAAGGCTTGGACGAGCAACACATGACCGGGAATAAATTCCGGCTGTTTTTCGACTAATTGCTGTAATGGGACAAAAATTCGGGTTTCTAACCCTTGTTCAAATCCCGCTTGGGCTTCGCGCCAATAGACTCGACCCGCGCCGGAGAGTTGTTCGGGATCGCTGAAGGGTTCGGCGATCGCCTGATCTCCTCGGTGTTGGGGAAACTCACCTTTCACTTGGCGGTAGAGTTGTTCTGCCGCTTGGGTATTACCGGCGAGAAAGAGGCGATCGGCTTCCACGAGGGTATTAAATTCTGAGCTTCCTGGCTCAAAAGCCAGTTCTAGAAGTTGTTTGAAACTGGAGAAGGTGGGGATTTTGCTCTGGGGTGCGGGGGTGGTTGTCCCGGTGGGTGGCAAGGTAGAGTGGGCGGGTGCAAAGGTCAGCAACAGATTCATGCTGAGGAATAAAGCCACTCCCACGGTTGCCCATAGCGCGTGCCGAAATCGTTTCATTGGGGGGGTTCCTCTCGATTGGGTAAGGGATGATGGGATGGTTTTAACCCGCACCCTCAAGGGTGGGGCGGAAAGCGGACGAAGCCCGCCTACGCGGGCTCAGTAGATAAAAACAGGTGTTTGACAATTGGATTGGGTATTAGCCTCTTAGAACCCGAATCTGAATCATCTGTTTCCTTTGAGAGTACAACATCGGACATGAAGGCTCGTCAAACCTAGTTCCAGAGACGGAAATCCGGTGTTTGATGGCTTTACATGGATTTTTGCAGTTCCTCTTTCAGGAGAACTAATTGTAGGGTGGGCAGTGCCCACCCTACTGAACTTTACATGGATTTTTGCAGTTCTTCTTCCAGAAGTTGCTGATAAATGGTGGGTAAATAGGCACTCATGGAATTGGTTTCAATCCCGTAGTGGGCAGTGCCCACCCTACTGAACTGAACTAATTGTAGGGTGGGCAGTGCCCACCCTACTGAACTTTAC
>CAYUEH010000491.1:2644-4551 GCA_964442465.1 uncultured Laspinema sp.
TGCCCACCGTCAATAAGGTGGGCAATGCCCACCCTACTCCTGTTGAACGAGATTATCCCGGTTTTTTAGGGGAGATTAAGCCTAATTCTACCCAGGGTTGGAGTTAAACCACACTGGCAAATAGCTCAGGGAATGGTTGGGCTGGCGCTTCAGCATTGGTGACAATTTCGACAATTTTATTCCGGGCGGCAGGTTGAAATAGGGCTTCAACGCTGACTAATGCCACTTTAGTTCTAGGAATGCTCCCTTCAAATAATTTATCCTCCGATTTCATGACGATCGCCGCTTCATCTTCGGTATTTTTCAATCCACCGGGACGAACGATGGTGTAAGTTAAACCGCTGTTTTGGATATATTTTTCCGCTTGTCTTTTCCAGACTAAAATCAGCCAAAATAAATTGAGCGGATGGAATAAGTTAGAGACGCACAAGGAGGAAACTAAAACAAAATGTTGGATCCCCTTGACTTTGGCGACATCCACGAGATGCTTGGTCCCTTCATAGTCAATGCGATAGGGTCCCGTGGGGTCGAAACTGGGAGTTGCACCCGTGGCGCATAGCACCACGGTACAATCCGCGATCGCCTCGTTGAGACTCTGAGGATTCAAGACATCCCCCACCACTAACTCCACCTGGGGAGGTAAGAGTTGTTGACCTTTCTCCAAGTTCCGCACCAAAGCGCGCACCGGAATCTCCCGCTTGACCAATTCTTCGACAATTCGTCGTCCCGTCTGTCCCGTGGCACCCGCTACAAATGCTTTCATCAGTTTTTTCAGTAAAATTATGGATTCAATGTGAAATTATTGCTGTGATGCAATAGGGGTCAGGAGTTGGCACCCCAAGCCACCTCTAGTTTAAAAAAATTTGGGGACCGATCGCGATCGCCCAGGTTCGGATATCTACATCACAGAACCTCCCTCGGGGGATTGTCTATGATAGAACCGGATGCCAGATCAACCCTTGTGCCAATCCAGGCGAAGCTCACCCAATCAAGGAAATTCGGGCAGAATTACGGATTTCCTCCCTCCCAAGGACAAGATAACGTAGAGAAAATAGCATCCAGCCACTCCGGTGGTCGTACAAAAACACAAACCCTCAGTCAGGGAAGCGGTTATGCAGTCAGATATTTTAAACTCTATGGCAACATCCATCGATAGCGATCGCGAGACATCTAACTCCGTTGCTTGTGAACCGATGTGGTTTCAGACTCATTTTGTCGGATGCATGGAAATGTATGCCGATGTGGAAACCGTTGCTGCCTATTTTGACGTTCACCAAGGATGGTTTAAACGCTGCGCTCATCCGATGCAGGCAGATGCTTTAGGAGAAAATGGCTATGCGCTGACGATTGGGCGCTTTGGTGCTCTCGGTTATGAAGTGGAACCGAAAATTGGTCTGAATCTATTACCCCAACAGAATCGCGTTTATCTGATCGAAACGATCGCCATTCCCGATTATGTCCCCCCGGGTTATGAGGTGGAGTTTAAAGCGTCTCAGGAGTTGGTCGAAATTCCGGCAGATTATTCTAATATCAAACTCCGCCACACGGAGGACCTCCCTGCCACGATGACTCGGGTGGAGTGGAATTTAGATTTAAAGGTGGGGGTATGTTTTCCCAAGTTCATTCATGCCTTACCCCTTCCCCTTGTCCAAAGAACCGGCGATCGCCTGTTGGCACAAATTGTTAAACAAGTCTCCCGGCGCTTAACCTACAAAGTCCAGGAAGATTTTCACTCCACCATCGGGCGCGATCGCCTGGAACTCTTCAAGAAAAAACGCGCCAAAACCTCCAACTCCGATCTCTGCCGTCAATGTAGCGGTGACAATGGCAGCGGAGAAGAGGTCCCCGAAGATGTCGAAACTCCCTAACTAATATCCGGTCCCCTCCCCGATATCTTGGGGAAGGGA
>CAYUEH010000492.1:0-4546 GCA_964442465.1 uncultured Laspinema sp.
GTCGTTCTCATAAGTTCGTAGTAACGACTTGCTGTCGTTTCCGGATGGATAATCACAGCACCACTGTCCCGGTTGCTACAACGGGCAAGGGTTTGAAGCCTCCTGACCTGAAAGGATTGCTGGCGATCGCGATGAACCGGGGATAACGACTGAAGTCGTTACTACAAACGGGGGATAATCACTTCAGTCGTTACTACAAACTGAGGATAACGACTGAAGTCGTTACTACAAACAAAGACCTGGCCCTGGGTGGACTCATCGGAGACAAGCAGTTCTCTTAGCGGCTGCCTCCATAATTATGTAAAAATGTAAACCAGTCGTACAAGTCCTATCTGGCTAGAGTTACTTATTGTGTTTGTCCTCTCCGGCTACGAATATCTCCTGGGTTTCCTGCTCGTTTGCAGCCTAGTCCCGATCCTGGCCCTCAGTACATCGAGATTAGTTAGACCCAAAGCAGGCTTTCCCGAACGGCGAACCACTTATGAATCTGGCGTCGAGCCCATTGGCGGGGCATGGATCCAATTTAATATCCGCTACTATATGTTCGCCCTGGTCTTTGTGGTCTTTGATGTAGAGACGGTGTTTCTCTATCCCTGGGCTGTCGCATTCCACCGACTCGGAGTGTTGGCCTTTATTGAAGCCCTCATTTTTATCACAATCCTTGTGATTGCTCTCGTGTATGCATGGCGTAAAGGAGCCTTAGAATGGTCATGAAATCTAATTCAACTCCCGCAAATCTGAGTGAAGGACGGCTCATCAACCCGATCGCCCGACCGGAAGTCACTCAGGAACTCTCTGAAAATGTCATCCTCACCACCGTGGATGACCTCCATAACTGGGCTCGACTCTCTAGCCTTTGGCCCCTGATGTACGGCACCGCCTGCTGTTTCATCGAATTTGCCGCCTTAATCGGGTCCCGGTTTGACTTCGATCGCTTCGGGTTGGTCCCCCGTTCCAGCCCTCGTCAAGCGGATTTAATCATTACCGCAGGCACGATTACGATGAAATACGCCCCGATTTTGGTGCGGTTGTATGAGCAAATGCCGGAACCGAAATATGTGATCGCCATGGGCGCTTGCACGATTACGGGCGGAATGTTTTCGGCAGATTCACCCACCGCAGTCCGTGGGGTGGACAAACTGATTCCCGTGGATGTTTATATGCCGGGGTGTCCTCCTCGTCCTGAAGCGGTGATTGATGCGATCATCAAACTGCGGAAGAAAATCTCCAATGATGCGATGCAGGAACGGGGTCAGATTAAGCAATCCCACCGCTTCTACACTCGCAAACATAATATGAAGGCGGTTGACCCGATTCTGACGGGGACTTATTTGCAGTCTGCCACGCGCCAAAACCCACCGAAGGAGTTAACCGAGGCGATCGGTATGCCCGTACCCCCGGCCCTCAAAGCGAGTCAGAAGAAGGAGGAAAAACGTGCCTGAAGAGAAGAAAGAAACCCAAGGGTCTGAAGAGAAAATTGTCCCCACGGGGAAAGTTTCTAAATGGTTGAGTGAAAATGGCTTTCAACATGAAGCCTTAGAACCGGATCATGTGGGGGTAGAAATCCTCAAGGTTGATGCCCAATTTTTGATTCCGTTATCCACGGCACTCTATGCCTACGGATTCAACTATCTTCAATGTCAGTGCGGTTACGATCCAGGTCCGGGACAAGATTTGGTGAGTATGTATCACTTAGTTAAGGTCACGGACTTTGCCGATCGCCCGGATGAAGTTCGCATCAAAGTGTTCTTACCCCGAGAAAATCCCACGGTGCCATCGGTCTATTGGATCTGGAAAGCCGCCGATTTCCAGGAACGGGAATCCTATGATATGTATGGCATCGTTTATGAAGGACATCCGAATTTAAAACGGATTTTGATGCCGGAAGATTGGGTCGGTTGGCCGTTGCGGAAGGATTATATTTCCCCTGAATTTTATGAGTTGCAAGACGCTTTTTAAGTTTTGGGAAAGGATTTCCTGAATGAAAATGCCCTCCTTTTGAACAAGGAGGGTTTTATTTTTTATGGGTTACTCTGAGGCGATGGGATTATTTAGGTCCTCTTGATTTTTGATATGCTTCAAGTAAAAAGCGATCGCTTCATTGGCTAATCTAGTCGGAGACTTATCTCGTACCGTCGCTACCGCTTGCAGTTGGGAATAAATCGGGTGATCAACTGCAACCGTGGTAGGGCGATCATAAAGCAACAGCGAACGCAAAGGTTGAATATAAAAGGGTTGCTTGAATTTCTCCAGTTCATCCTTAGAACTCAGCAGAATTTTTTGATTAAAAATTAAAACTCCTGATGTTCGCTGCAATACCGTATATTCTGAATTAAACAACAAAACTGCATCTCCGGATAGATGCTTCAGGACCAACATTGTTGCCTCTAGCAAAATCTCCTTTCCCCGTTGGTAATTTTCCTGCGAATCCAGCCAAAACCATAGATCTAAAGTTGGCTGAAATCCAAAGTTTTCCATCATCATCGATTGAGGATCATAGGTTTCGGGCGTAGCCCCCAATACAATTCCTGGACCAAACAACCGAGTCTCTTCCCACTCTAGTTCCAGTTCTCGTGACAACAGGTTTAAAATATCCAAGGGTTGCCAATCGGTAACAATTAATAATTCATATTCTAATGACATAAACTCCTCCTTATGTTAAGATAAATTAAGGAAAGAACGGAAAAACTTTATCATCTTTAATGATAAAAATTTCTTCTAAGCCTGGAATGACTGTACTGGTCAGTTGGTTGCGAATTTCCTCGATAGAAACGGCGCTATCATCAAGATTAAGAATGATTCGGTTGGTTTGTCCTGTTCCCACTTTATGAGCTATGGAACGAACAATATTATATGCCTTAGCCGTTTCAGGCGCATAACAGTCAAATATCCGTCCTTCTATTAAATAGTCAGGTTTTTGTCGGCTTCCCAGGGGTGGTATTGGGTTCTGCTCTATATTATAACCGGCACGAGCAATAATTTCTGCCGATTCATTTTCCCGGAGTAGTGATCGCTTTGTTTCCTCATCATTATTAGGATTAATTAGGGTCGGATTGCCCCGAGGAACATCTCCGGGTTGTCCGGATGGGATGGTTCTATTTGTTGTCATTTTGATGAGTTGTTGTAACGCCAGTCAGGAAAGCGGTGGGGAATTCCCACCGGACTGATCTACTCCTCTGAACTGAAATAGTACAATCGCCCTATTTCTTAAGGTTATGATTCCCGAATAAAGGGGGCGATCGCCTGGACAAATTCGGCGGTTGTTTCATAGGGTAAAACATTCCGCCCATTAATTTTCACCCCTTTTCCATTCGGTAAGGCATTCAAATAAGCCGCCAATCGCTCATCTGGCGTTTCCTTTAATCCTTCCCGACTAATATTAGAAGTATTTTGCCCAATCACCACTAAAGTCGGTTGCTGAATACTGGCGATCGCCTGTTCATAATCTTCCCGCCAAAACCCCGCCAGAAAGGCAAACACCGCATGGCGAGTTTCCAAATTGGCTGCCCCTTTTTCCAACATATTCAGCCAATTTTCATCCACAGAATCAGGATTTTCAAACAGTTGTTTAATCGAAAACGACTTCAAAAACTTGCGACTGCGCGCATACCGATAAAAAGCCGTTCCCAATGGCGTATTAAACAACAAATTCCACCGGAGTTTATTCTGGACAGGGGAACCTTCTCGGGTCATGATTTTCCACCCGGGAGGGCCAGATAAAGCCAGCTTGTGAATCCACGAAGTTTCCCCTGGGGGTAATTCTTGGTCCAGTTGCACTAATTTAATCGCCAGTGGAAACAAAGCCCCTTGAGTGACGATAATGACCGGCTTTTTAACCACGGTTTTGATAAAAAATAAAACTTGTTCCGCCCAATCTTGGGGGGTATAAGTCACCCGAGGCATATCACTATCCCCACATCCGAGTAAATCTGGATTGTAAATGGGATTGGTATTGCCCGCTTGATACCACTCTTTGCAAAACCGATACCAAAAATTACCGGATAAACCCACCCCAATCGGATGGATTAACACTAAGGGAATTTGGGAGTCATCCCCGGGATAAACTTGATAAGCGCATCGATAGGTTTTCCAGGTATAAAACTGGGTTTGGGTTGGGGATTCCACAAGCATGATAGATGACCAAGTTAAATAAAGGACAATTAAAACAGCAGCAACTCGCCAGATGACGCGATCGCCTAATCCACCGAAACCGCATCTACATCAACGGTTTGAGTTTCAGGATGGGATGATTCAGCATGAACTTCCCCCTGAACGTTACTGGAATTTAATCTTTGCATCCATTCGGTGAGCAGTTCTGAAATCCCCCCCACGAACAAAAACAGCAACGCTACATCATCAATTTGTCCTAAAATCGGGATGAAATCTGGGGAGATATCAAACGGACTAATCAGATAGAGTAAACTCCCCAAAATAACGGGCCAACGATATTTGGGATTGCGCAGGACCGTGCGATATAAGCTAGAAATAATCGATAGTGGAAGTTTCATTGAAACCTACTTTATAACAATTTACAGAAATCAACTCA
>CAYUEH010000493.1:0-4546 GCA_964442465.1 uncultured Laspinema sp.
TCCCCCATCTCCCCCATCCTCCCCATCCTCCCCATCTCCCCCATCTCCCCCATCCCCTCGTCATCAACCCTATCTCTCTGTTTGATATGGACCCCAAAAAACCGTCTGTTCTCCGCTCTGTTTTGAGTTTATCGTTGTTTGTGGTTCTGGCGATCGCCGTGGGACTGTTAACGGCTAATTTTGTTTTTGCTTTAATAGAAAAGCTGGGATAATTGTTTCCGAATCAAGGGATAATTGATCTCAAATTGACTGGCAAGTACCGGATCAGGAGTTTAAATTATGGCGGATCTCATTTCGGCTCAAGTGAGCGATCGCATCTGCAAGCACATGAACGATGACCATGCAGATTCTGTGCTGCTGTATGCTCAAATCTTTGGGGAGGTTCCTGATGCAACCTCCGCCACCCTACTGGCGATCGACCCCTTGGGGATGAACCTCACAGCGCAAGTTGGGGAAAAATCCCTGCCAGTTCGGGTAACTTTTGACCATGCACTGGCCGATTCTGAAGATGCTCACCATACTTTAATTGCAATGGTGAAACAGGCAAGGCAAGTCAAAACTGCCTAACACAGAATCTGTGATTTTTGCTGATTTTTGTCGGATTGATGGGTGAATTACTCCGACAAAAATCAGCATGAGAGGGAAAGCAATTCCCCCGAGAGTGTTTCCTCGTGCGTCGGTACAGTCAGGGTGAGAAACCGGGTTGATTATACTCAGAGTTAGAGGATTTCTTCATTCACCATCCCTCATCATCTCATCAGTTAAGGGATTTCCAGAAAAAAAGTTCTGCATTAGAAGTTGTGCAGAATTGGAAAAGCCCCCCTTCTTAAGGGGGGTTGGGGGGATCTCTCCTAGAAGATTTTATTTTTTGGAGTTCCCTAATCGGTGAATTATTTTAACCGTAAATTTTCAGATATAGCAATTTTCACATTCATGAGGTACGTTGACTCGATCCCCCCTAGCCCCCCTTAACAAGGGGGGAACCTGGAAAGTCCCCCTTGTCAAGGGGGATTTAGGGGGATCCTCCATATACTTCACGAACAAGAGAAAGGCTATAAATTCAATTCGTATCAATTCCCTGCTTTTCTATCGTTTTGTTGTCTTTTAACCCGGTAGGAATTATGACCTCAAATTCAAAGTTAAAAGTATCTTGGCCCTTGACAAAGAGCGAAACAACCCTCATCCAAATCCTGTTCGTGGGGGTCTCCTATTTCCTGATTTCTGAGTTTGGGGCAAAATTCCTCATTTTCAAAGAAGGGGGCAGCCCAGTTTGGCCGGGGTCTGGGATTGCTTTAGCGGCAGTGTTATTACTCGGATACCCGATGGGAATTGCTGTCGTCTTTGGAAATGTCCTGGTCAATTTCTATCTGACCGAGTGGAGCATTGCCGACATGGTGATGAATTTCAATTTTACCCTCGGCAACACGTTAGAAACCCTATCTGCGGCCTATTTTGTTCATAAATTCTCGATTAATTTTCGGTGGTTTTCTCGGGTTAAAGATGTCATCTATTTTGTGGTATTGGCGGGATTAATTAGCCCGATGTTCAGTGCTACTTTTGGAGCAAGTACAATTTGGTTACTCGGTCGAATTCCTTTAAATGTTTATCCCAGTCTCTGGGTGACCTGGTGGATTGGAGATGTAATGGGCATCCTATTATTTGCCCCGGTTCTGTTAGTTTTTGGGCAGGGAATTAATGAGTTTTTGCAAAAAAGCCAACAGCGATGGATGGAAGGATTGGTGTTTGTCTTTCTGACCCTGGTAATCTGTCAGATGGCGTTTGTGAAAGGCTATCCCGTGGAATATATGTTGCTGCCTTTATTAGTTTGGACAGTCTTTCGGTTTGGACAATGGTCGGCAACTTTGTTATTATTCATCGGGTCAATGCTGGCCATTTTTGCCACCGCTAATGAGTTGGGAACTTTTGTCCGCGATGATCTCAATGAATCGTTAATCCTGTTGCAATCGTTTGTGGGGGTCTTTTCCCTGACAACGTTAACCCTGTCCGCAGTGATTTGTGAAAATGAACAGGCGAAGCAACGACTGGAAACGGCTAATATTCAATTACAACATCTCGATCGCCTCAAGGATGAATTTCTTGCCAATACCTCCCATGAATTGCGAACCCCCCTGAATGGCATTATTGGCATTGCCGAATCCCTGATTGATGGTGCCACGGGAGAATTACCTGTTCCCACTCGCGCCAATTTAGCGATGATTTCCTCCAGTGGACGCCGCTTATCGAATTTAGTCAATGATTTGCTGGATTTTTCTAAACTTAAACACAAAACCCTAGACTTGCAATTCAAACCCATCGACTTGCGTTCCTTGGTGGAAATTGTGTTTACCCTCAGTTTACCCTTGGTGGGGAATAAAAATCTGAAATTGGTGAATAATATTCCGGAAGATTTACCCTCAGTTACAGCCGATGAAAATCGCTTACAACAAATTCTCCATAACTTAATTGGCAATGCCATTAAATTCACGGAAACAGGAACCATAGAAATTTCTGCTCACCGAATATTTGGGGATGAATCTTTGGAACCCCTTGCCTCGGATTATCATCAAATCGAAATTACCATTTCTGATACGGGTATTGGGATTGCTGAGGATAAATTAGACCGAATTTTTGAATCCTTTGAACAAGCGGAAGGGTCTACGGGGAGAATGTATGGAGGAACGGGAGTGGGATTGGCGATCGCCAAACAATTAGTCGAGTTACATGGCGGCCAAATTTGGGTGAACTCTCGCCTGGGAGAAGGGTCAAAATTTAGCTTTACTTTACCCCTTTCTGGGGAAAAAGTCGAAAAATCCTCGGAAACTTTGCCCTTACTCAAACAGTTTGCCACGGCGGATTTAAACCCAGAACCGTTGGAACCTCGGGTGATGGCTTCTCATCAGGGGTCAGCCAAACTGTTAATCGTCGATGATGAACCGATTAACCTCCAGGTTTTGGTGAATATGCTCTCGTTGCAAAATTATACGGTGATTCAAGCTAAAAATGGCATTGATGCTTTAGAACTGCTCAAGAAAGGGTTTAAACCGGACCTGGTTTTGCTGGATGTGATGATGCCGAAAATGACCGGATATGAAGTCACGCAAAAAATTCGGGAAACCTGGCAGGCATCGGAAATGCCGGTGTTATTATTAACTGCTAAAAATCAATTGTCCGACTTAGTAGCTGGATTTGAATCTGGGGCCAATGATTATCTGACCAAACCTGTAGAAAAGGATGAATTATTAGCCCGGATTAAAACTCACTTGAATCTGCTGCGCCTCAAGAATGAAAACCTCCGGTTGGTGGCGGAAATAGAGGTCACTCGTCAGTTGCAGCAAATGCTTTTACCCAGTACAGAAGAGTTGCAATTGATTGAGGATTTAGAGATTGCCGCTTTTATGGAACCGGCAACGGAAGTGGGGGGAGATTATTATGATGTGATTCAACATCCATGCGGGGTAAAAATTGGCATTGGAGATGTGACGGGACATGGATTAGAAAGCGGGGTTTTAATGATTATGGTGCAAATGGCTGTCCGCACTCTCCTCGAAAGTAATATCCGCAATCCGGTGCATTTTTTGACCCTTCTCAATTTAGCGGTTTATGGCAATTTGCAACGGATGAAGTCGGAAAAGAATATGTCTTTGATGTTACTGGATTATCACCAAGGAAAACTGATAGCCAGTGGACAACATGAAGATATTATCCTAGTGCGAGCCGGGGGTCAAGTGGAGTTAATCGATACGGTGGATTTAGGCTTTCCTGTGGGTTTGGTGGAAGATATTGGGGAGTTTGTGGCTGAAATGGAGATTGAGTTAAATCCTGGAGATGTGGCGATCGTCTATACCGATGGGATTACCGAGGCGGAAAATCTGGAGGGGGTGCAATATGGGTTACAGCGCATGATGGAATTGGCGGGTCAACAACCAGGGCGATCGGCTTCAGAAATTCTGGAGGTGATTTTAGCTGATGTTCGGGAATTTATTGGGAAACAAAAGGTTTATGATGATATTACTTTGTTGGTTTTGAAGCAGAAATAAGGATAAATAATAGCCTTACAAGAGGAGGTTTTTTAAGTTGAGGGGGATTTGCCTCACATTTAAAATCACGAACGGTCCCCTCCCCGATGTCTTGGGGAGGGTTAGGGTGGGGTCCTCCGGATCTGGCAAAGCCACGTCCGGAAGAATTAGTGGGTGGAGGGTCCTCGTGGGATGGGCGGTAAGCGGAAGCTCTCCCGTAGGGAATCGCACGTTACGAAGAAAAAGGTTTCTCCAGCTTCCATACAGGCGCGGTAAGCGGAAGCTCTCCCGTAGGGAATCGCCTCCTGTGAGTGACGCGCAAGTGGCGGTAAGCGGAAGCTCTCCCGTAGGGAATCGCCCAAGAAGAACCCCACCTGACGCCTCCCCTTGCTAAGGGTAGAGCTGTTTCATTCTAAAGGGCAATCGAGAAAAGGAAAGGCGTTCTCTCTGATGTCAAATGGAAGAGAACGCCTTCTTTTTTTAAATCATGTCTATTTTAATCGATTTACTAAAACAAGTCAAGGACTTTC
>CAYUEH010000494.1:0-4522 GCA_964442465.1 uncultured Laspinema sp.
TGGCTGAACGAACAGAGCGCATTATTTGGTTTCGTGACGGTAAAGTTCAATAGATCTGATCTGGATTTTGGGCAGTATACCAAATTCTAGGAGAACCCACCCCTAGCCCCTCCCAGGAGGGGATTTTTCGCCCCTATAGCAACGGGGATACTCTGCCATAATTTTCCTGGATCACCCTGAACCCAGAAGACTCCTGTAAACTTGCTCAACTTCGCCTATGGATACTCACGAAATTTTACGACATCTTGCTAACTGTCATCGTCAACAGGGCAATCCAGCCGGGGCGATCGCCTACTATCAAAAGAGCTTAAAGGTTCAGCCTAATTGTCCCAAAACGTATCGAAAATTCGCCCAGTTTTGGGAACAAGAGAAACAGGAATATCAAGCCCTTGTTTGTTGGACTCATGCGTTACGGCTCGATCCCCACTGGGCAACGTTAGCCGAACATCTCACCTTAGCCAAACGTTGGCTTCGTTTGGGAAACTTGGAACAAGCTCAATCCTGTTATCATCGCGCCTGCACCTTAAATCCCCAATCCGCCGCTATTCATCGACAATGGGGAGATTGGTTAATGAGTCAGCAACGGTGGACTGAGGCGATTTCTGCCTATCAGCGTTCCCTGGATATTGATGCTGAGGATTTTGCGACGTTACATCAGCAGGCGGCTTGTTTCTCCCGGTTAGGCGATCGCACAGCGATGGTGGATATTCATCTAAAAAGTATTCCCCTCAATCCTGATTTTGCCTGGTATTATTATCCCTTATTTTGGAAATCTTTAAAGCAAGAAAATAAGGTTTTAGCGGCAATTTACCAATTTCAAAAAACCCTAAGATATACCCAAAATTCCCTTAATTTATATATCAATCTTGGGGATGCTCTGTCATTACAAAACAAGAAAAATGAGGCAATTCTCTATTATAGACAGGGAGTTGACTTGATGTATCCTGAGTCCCTCACAGATGGAAATTTCAATCAAACACTGGATGTTGATGCAAAAGACGTTGTGCAAACTGCCCCAAATTTCATTATTTTAGGAGCGCAAAAAGCTGGGACAAGCTCTTTATATGCCTACTTAACAGAACATCCACAAATTTTGCCGCCGTTACGCAAGGAACTCGAATTTTGGTCTTGGAAATTCTATCATGGCCTCGATTGGTATTTCGCCCAATTTCCTAAATTACCCGCTGGGGGACTGTATCAAACTGGGGAAGCTTGCCCCAATTATTTTGATTTTCCTGATACCCCAAAACGGCTGGCGAGTCAGGAGTCCAAAATTAAGTTTATTATCTTACTTCGTAATCCTGTTGATCGAGCCATTTCTCATTATCATCATTGGCGCAAAATCCACCAAGAAGAGGATTCATTAGAACTCGCCTTACACAAGAACGTACAACACTTAAAACCCAATTCCTCTTATGACAGCGTTCCTAAGAATTACTTAGAGCGCGGCTTATATGCAGACCATCTTCGACGTTGGTTTTCCTATTTTCCCAGGGAACAGTTTTTGATTGTGCAGAGTGAAGCGTTTTATGGCAATCCAGATCAGACGTTGCGGCAAGTGTATCAGTTTCTGGGCTTACCCCATCATCCATTGAAAGACTATCCTCAATACAATCAAGGTCATTATCCTCCCAGTGAGGCGAAAACTCGTGAGTTTTTAGCGGAGTTTTATGCTCCCTATAATCGAGATTTAACTGAGTTACTTGGTCAGAGTTTTTGGGATTTTCAGGATTGAAGACGACAAGCACAATTCAGGGCAGATTAAACAAGTCTCCGTGTCGAAGGCGATCGGCACAATCTGAATTTGATTTTCTTCACTGCTTTCAAACTTGATTGAATCTGTTAGAATTTGCCCGCTCGTTCCGGTGCGGTAGATATTTCCAGATAGGCTTAAAACGAATTCCCCGCTCTCTTGACCGAGTACCCAATAGGAATTATCCATCGGAGAACGATTGACTCTGTGAACGCCTTTAATTTCGGCGATAACAATATTGTTCGCCGCCAGATTATTGTATTGGCGGAAAACCGCGTCTTTAATTCCGATTTGAGTTCCGGCAACTTGGATGAGATTATTTCCCGCACTGGAGAACGGCTGGAAAATTAGAAGAAAAGATGCGATCGCCACTGTGATAGCCAACACAAACTTTTCCCCAGTGCCTCCGGTTTGTAACCGCTTTTTATCCCAGCTACTGCCGGAATAGCACCAAACTGAATTGGGACAAAATAGCTGACACCCCTTGATTGTGAAACTATCCGCAACGATTGAAATAAACATTCCCAGCCAAAGTGCCAGCCATTCGGTTGTTGCTAAAGTATGACAATGTGAAACTCGATCCGAGAAATGTCTTCGTCCGGTCTGGAAATCAACCTGACCATATATGTACCACTGCGATTGTAAGCAAGCGGCTCATCTTGCGGCAAGTCGGCTTCAAAGAAGCTCTCGGTTACCCTCACTGCTGCAGGCGGGAGTTCACCTTCGTTGTTCTCCTCGATGTTGCTATTAGTAAAATCGATTTCGCGATCGGCATCGAGGATCTGGGCATAGGTCAACGCTTCACTTCTAGAGACAGGGTCGTGAGGAATAACCGCTATTATGGTCGAGCCAAATCCATACTTACTGAAGGTTAAGAGGCTGTCTTGAAACAAGTACCTAGCGTTGGCACAGTCTTCTCCAATCAGCACACAGTCTTGCTCCTGCTCTAGCACCTCGGTATATAAAGATGGGCTGAAATTTTGGTTTTCGTAAGTGGCGTTGGCTTCTAGCTGGGAAAAGTTAGGACGATCATTGGCAGGAGCACTGCTGGACACCGAGTCATCCCCACCAACATCACCATCAATTCGCCAATTGTAGAACAGGGGTTCACCGTCAGATTCACTGGTTGCAGGCGTAGTGATGAGGACTAATCGGGTGTCGGGAAATGCCTCTGTGTTCACAAAAATAAACTCAAAGGTGCAGAAACCTTGACCTGTACCAGAACACGATTGTGCTTCTTCAAAGCCGAGTTCGTGCAGTTTTCGGACAGCGAGGGTGGCCACATCAGGGTTTGCTCCTTCTGCCTGGGTGTAGGGTATCCAGCCTTCTGCCATGACGAGCGATCGCACTTCGCTGTAAGGCGCTCCGGGCTGTAAGTTTATTCGCTCAATGCTGGTAGTGAACGATTCATTGGGCTCGCCATCGTCACCGACATCCATCTGAGCCACATCGGGACGTTGCGCGCTAGTTTCAGCCCTGTCCTTGTCAGCTTCCGTGAGTGGCTCGGCTGGGACTTCGATTTCATCGGCAGGAACCGATGGCGGTGAGCTGGTAACATCCTGAGAACAAGCAATGGTTGTTGCGCCCAAAGTGGCAGCCAGAAACCCATTAACTGCTAGTCGGCTCAAATTGTGTCGGGAGCGACGGACTAGCCAAAAGCGATGAATCATTGGTCGCAGCCGATGTAGAGAAAGTTTCGGGTTCATCTCATTTCTATTCTTGCCTTTCCTCTCTCTTCAATGAGTTGCCGGACTGTTACGGAAAGATCGGCAAAATTAGCCGGAGAGATTTCTGACATTCCTTCCGGTCTGAAATCGGTGTGTGCCCTCCCCGATCGCGTCAAGGTGGTTCTCCTGGCTGACCCAAGCATTGTCCATACGGATCCGATGACAAGGGTGCGAACATTGGGCTGGCATATCGCATCCGGTTCAAGAGTCATGTCTGGTTCTGGCGATCTTCTCAGGGCTGGAGCCAACCCAAGGCATTTCATCTCAAACCCAATGGGTTGCATATGTTCAAATTGAATAGGCAAAAGCGAGGATCGATTGGATTACCATCAACACTGAAATTGTCCATCTGTGTCAGATTCGGCAACCGGGCTATATCTTTAATTTCATTGTTACGAAGGTGAAGGTGTTTCAACTGTGTCAAACTGGCTAAAGGGGCTACGTCTTTTATTTGATTGTCACTAAGGTGAAGGTATTCCAACTGTGTCAGATTGGCTAACGGGGCTACGTCTTTAATTTCATTGTTATTAAGCTGAAGAGATGTCAACTCGGTCAAACTGGCTAAAGGGGCTACGTCTTTAATTTCATTGTCCATAAGCTCAAGAATTGTCAACTGTGTCAAACTGGCTAAAGGGGCTACGTCTTTAATTTCATTGTTATTAAGCTGAAGAAATGTCAACTGTGTCAGATTGGCTAACGGGGCTATGTCTTTAATTTCATTGTTATTAAGCTGAAGAATTGTCAACTGTGTCAGATTGGCTAACGGGGCTATGTCTTTAATTTCATTGTTATTAAGCTCAATAGCTGTCAGCTTGGTTAGACTTGATAACGGTGCTAAATTGACAATTTTATTGTTATTAATGCGAAGCTCCATCACATTGGTGAGACCTTTTAAAGGGGCTAAGTCTTCAATTTCATTACTACTGAGATAAAGCCATGTTAGCTTGGTCATACTTACTAACGAAGCCACGTCTTTAATTTGATTACCACTAAGCCAAAGCGATTCCAAATTAGTCAAATTCGCTAATGGGGCTACGTCTTC
>CAYUEH010000495.1:0-1352 GCA_964442465.1 uncultured Laspinema sp.
TGTTGGAAATGTCGGAAAGATCGGATATAATAGGCCAAACCCTAGTACCTTCGTTTAATTATGGACATCACGGAAGTGTTGAATCTGGCGGATGAGCTGGTTTTTGCTCAGACGGGGAAGCATCTGGATTATCTACAAGAGGCGATACTCCAAGGAACGGTAGAGGGTCAGACTTACTCGAAAATTGCGGAAGAGACTTATGCGAGTGAGGGGTATGTGCGAGATGTGGGTTCGGACCTCTGGAAAATTCTCTCGGAAGGGTTAGGGAAAGAAGTTAGTAAAGCGAATTTTAGATCCGTATTAAACAAAAGTATTAAATTTCACGTTTCATCAACTACAGTAAAAAATTTTGTAGGGATTAATAACGTTAATATTTGTCAGGAACATAGCCGATCGCCGACTCAAGCGCAACAACCCCAGGCAACTCCCACCGAACTCCATCTCGACTTAGGCAACGCACCGGAACTCTTCAATTTTTACGGACGAACTCAGGAACTCGCCACACTCGATCGCTGGATTATTCAGGAACGATGCCGTTTGATTGCACTCCTCGGACTCAATGGCATCGGTAAAACAACCCTAGCACTCCGTTTGATTGATGAGATTAAATCTCAGTTTGATTATGTCATTTATCGCAGTCTGCGGTATTGTCCTCCTCTGAGTACAACTCTGCGTAATTTACGGGCTGTTTTTTCTCCAGATTCTGAAGTTCCTAATACCCTGGAAACTCAACTGACTGACTTAATTGCTCATCTGCGTCAGTTTCGCTGTTTGATTGTTCTGGATGATGTGCAGATGTTGTTTGCTGGGGGTAAGCTGGCGGGTCAATATCAATCGGGGTATGAAGACTATCAGGATTGCTTCAAGGCGATCGCCCAAGTCAATCATCAGAGTTGTATGATGCTGCTGAGTTGGGAAAAACCCCTGATGGTTTCTACCCTAGAAAGCGAAAATTTGCCGATTCGCTCTTTTCTTGTGGGAAGTTTAGGAACCTCAGCCACCGGGATTTTAAGGGATAACAAGTTATTGGATGAACCCCATTGGGATGAATTGATTAATCTTTATCAAGGCAACCCCTTATGGTTAGTACAAACTGCCGGGTTAATTCGTGAAGTTTTTGCGGGGCGAGTCTCGGATTTTTTAGCTTATAAAACGGTAATTTTATGTGAACCCTTGCAAGAGGATTTAGCTTATCAGTTTCATCGCTTAACGGCTCAAGAAGTGGCAGTCATGGGACAACTTTCTCAGGAAGCAGAAACCGTTTGTTTAGCGCAACTTTTGCACCTGACTCAATTCTCTCCGAATGACTGTTTTAAGCTGATTCAATCCCTGAGTCGGCGGTTTTTTGTGGA
>CAYUEH010000495.1:1452-3181 GCA_964442465.1 uncultured Laspinema sp.
CCGATCGCCCCAATTACCACAATCGTCACTAAGACGCGATCGGTTTGCACAAACCGTTGCGCCCGGGCTATTCTAAACCCTAACCCGCGATCGGATGCAATTAATTCAGAAATCACTAAGAAATTCCAAGCCCCTGCTATATTCACCCGCAACGTATCTAAAATACTGGGCACGGATGCGGGTAAAATCACTCGCCATAAAATATGCCATCGGTTTGCACCTAGGGTATAAGCTGCATTCAGCAGTTCATTCGGAATAAACTTCACCGCATCGGCGATCATAATGGCATTATAAAAGACAATCCCTAAAAAAATAATCACAATTTTGGCACTTTCTCCCAGTCCAAACCAGACGATAATTAGAGGAATAAATGCTGCCACTGGCATATATCGAACGGTTCCCACAATCGGGCTAAATAAACTATCCATGCTGTAAAAGGTTCCCATTGCAATGCCGATGGGAATGCCAACGGCAGCAGCAGCAAAAAATCCGGCAGCGACGCGCAGGAAACTGGCAACTACATCCCCCCATAAGTTCTCTTGGGCAAACATTAAAATGCCTGCACTAAAGACAGCGGTGGGAGTGGGCAATAGCATCGGTGAAATCCATCCGCCATAGCTTAAAATAGACCAAACTACCAGGGGAATCCCTAGGGCGCTGATGGCTAACAAAATCCGGAGTCGGTAAGGAAATCCTTGCCGAATGCTCCAAAATATGGAAGGCTTAAGATAGGGTTTAGGCGATCGCGGCTTCATCTTTCAGTCTCTCGTCGCAATGAATCCCGTCTACTGTATCGCAGTTGCCATCCCGATGATGGCGATCGCCCAAGGGTTATAATAACTTTACAATTGCGGCGCGCCAACTTTTTTTTAAAAAAATGTGCCGCAGCTTGATTTTTCTGATATTATATATGATAATGAGAGTGGTGACTAAAAGTTTAAAATAAGCACCACTCTCATTATCTCATATAATAGCACGAACCGCTAGGTTTGCAACCCCAACCTCAAAAAAAAATCGCGCCGCGCCCCAAAATTTTATTTAAAATAACCAAACTGCAATTAATCCAATGAACCAAGCCACCCCCGAACTGGATTCCCCCAAACTCGAAGTCAAAGGACTTTATAAAACCTTCGATCGCCTGGTGGTATTAGAGAATATTAACATCCACCTTAAAGCCAATGAGTTTGTCTGTATCGTCGGGGCATCTGGGTGCGGAAAATCGACCTTATTAAACATCATAGCAGGACTAGCAACCCCGACATCTGGGACCGTGCTGATTGATGGAGAACCCGTCTTAGGGCCCGGGTGCGATCGCGGAATGATTTTCCAGAATTACTCCTTATTTCCCTGGCTAACCGTTAGCGATAATATTGGATTTGGGCTATCCCTCAAAGGCATGACCAAAGCAGAACGACAGGAGAGAATTCACTACTATTTAGAAGTCGTAGGATTGAAAAAATTTAGCAATGCCTATCCCAAACAACTCTCCGGAGGAATGAAACAACGAGTTGCGATCGCCCGCGCCTTAGCCAACGAACCCGAAGTTTTACTCATGGATGAACCCTTTGGAGCCTTAGATGCCCAAACCAAAGAACAGATGCAACAATTCATGATAGAACTCTGGTCAAAAACCCAAACCACCATATTAACCATCACCCACGACATCGAAGAAGGAATCTTTCTCTCCCAGCGGATGTATGTCATGTCTCCCCATCCCGGAAAAATCCAA
>CAYUEH010000495.1:3281-4520 GCA_964442465.1 uncultured Laspinema sp.
GTCCCACTCCTCCTCAGAAATATCCGCTAACTCTGCCAGAGTCGGTGAAACATTCTCAGGATAGGGTTGAAACTCAGCCACATCCGTCGGTTGAGCAAAGCGTTGATTCCAGGGACAAACATCCTGACAAATATCACAACCGGCAACCCAGCCGCTTAAGTGAGGTTGGATGGAGTCCGGCAAGGTTTCTGCACGATTTTCGATGGTATGATAAGCGATGCACCGATTGGCATCGACTACAAAGGGTTGAGCGATCGCCCCCGTAGGACAAGCCTGGATACAACGGGTACAAGTGCCGCAATGGGAGGTATGAGGAGAGTCCGGGGTTAAGGGTAAATTCGTGAGAACTTCCCCGAGAAAAATCCAGGAACCATACTGTCGAGAAATCACATTACCATTTTTAGCAATCCAACCGATTCCCGCCCGTTGTGCTAACACTTTGTCCGGGACCGGGCCGGTATCGGCATAATAGCGGGCTTGGATGTCCGGGTTGTGTCCTTGCAGCCACAAAGTGAGAGCTTTGAGCTTTTTATGCATGATTTTATGATAGTCCCGTCCCCAGCCATAGCGTGAGATTTTGGCATAACTGGGGTCTTCAGGGTGTTGATGTTCCGTGTAGTAGTTGAGGGCGACACAGATTGCGGATTGGACATCGGGCATGACTTGGCGGATATCCTGGCGTCTGGGATTGTTCATCCAATCCATTTGAGCCTGATAGCCTTGGGCTAACCACTGTTGTAAGGCGGCGATGGGGGCGGGGTCTGGGGGGTCGATCGCCGCGATGCCGACTTGATGAAATCCCAATTCTTGGGCTTTGGCTTTAATTTGGGCGGGGGTGGGGTTCATGGCTAGATTTCGGGGTGGGTGAATGCGAGTTCTGGCTGGGCGATCGGCTGGAATGAAGACAGTCACCGTGGTTGGGGACTCTCATTACTCTAGGTTAAGACAATGATTGGTAATTCTGATTGTCGAAGGGTTGTTATTTGTAAAGAAATGTTACATAATGGGATTCAAGAAAGGAAAAGCAGAAGCAACAGCAATCCGCTTACTGGCTTAATTCCCCTGGTTGGTGGCAGAACCTCCACGGCGAAGACTCTTTAAATTTTAAACTCTGTAAGTTTTTATTGATATAAGTTTTTCCAACGTTATTGCCTCTCCCTAGGCAAACACCTATCTGGCTTGTGGAAGTTTTGGTTTTCTTCCGCAGCCCGATTTTTTTTTGTTGACCTAGAATTATAA
>CAYUEH010000496.1:0-1964 GCA_964442465.1 uncultured Laspinema sp.
ATAAATTAAAGGTGATTTTGCAAAAATATTTGTAATACCAAATCCGGTTGTCAAAAACCGCCGTTCTTCTCCAGCCTGCGTAGGCAGGCTTCGTCCGGATAGCCCCACCCTTGAGGGTGTGGGTTTTTATTGACCCTACCCGGAAAGGGTTTTAATTTCTTGTTCTAAATTACGGCGGGCGATCGCCTCTTTTTCCTCAAACATCAGAGGCGTAAAATACAGGCGATCGCGCTGTAATATTCCTTCCAAAAATTCGGTTCTACCCCGGCGATAGTCGGCTTCTGAAAATATCACAAATTCTCGGCGAATGGCTTGGGAATAAAACTGATATTCTGAGGGTTCTTCCCCCAAAATTGCCCAATCTGCATCCAGGAGTATTTGAGTATCGAAGTCATCCTCTGTTGCTTTGTGATGTTTCGTCCGAAGAATCAGGGTTTGGGTGGCGGCAATGGTTGAGGCGGGAATGTTTAATTTCGGTAAGACTTCCCCGGCATATTCTGCACTTTTTTCCTCATTATCCGATGCAGTGGGGTCATAAATGACATCATGAAACCAAGTGGCTAAATAAATAGCCGGGAAATCCGTCGCCAGAGATTTCATGCGGTCCAAGGTTGACATCATCAACTGAATATGACCGAGGTTATGATAATATCGTTGGGGATGAGAATAGGTACTGACTAAATTAAATAAGACTTTTTTACCGAGTTTGCGATCGGTAGAAAACTGTTCTAACAAGGCGTCCCAAGTCAATTTGAGGCCCAATCCATCTACATAGCTCATGAATCCCCGCGATCGCCTAAAATAATCGTGTCCACACACAAAGTCTCCTCGGTTGTAGCCTGCCACTACGGTCACTGTCAAACTTCACGAGAGTGATTTTCTCCAGGCATCTGGGGAAACGGAGGACCATCGGCGGATTTTTCTGGAAAACCTGCACCTTTACCGGCGTATCGAGGCAATCCTTGTCTTATTGGTGAATACCCCGGAGACTTTCTCAACTTTCCTAGGGCCGGGGTGCGATTAACCTCAGTCAGTTGCCATGAAAATCCCGATAGAATTGTATGATATAGTATATCTCTTATTAACTATCTTCTTGTATTGTAGGCTACCATGTGGAAAAAAGAACTCTGGCTGGAAACTCAGTTCATTAACAATTTTTATCAGGGTCCTCTCCATAATTTAGTTTTTATTGATTTAGAATTTTTCCCAGTTTACATCACCCCCAACAAAGTTCAACAAAGGATTTTTGGCTACACCATTACGCGAATCCTAGAGTCCAATGATTTTCAATATATTAAAATTCAATTAATCGAAAATCATCGAGAAGAAAAACATCTAGTCAAGGAAATTATTAGCGATTTGCAATTATTACAAAATAAGATTTTTGTCGGATTTAATATTATCAACAGTGATTTATATTGTTTGACCAAGCGCATCAGGTCCCTGAGACTCAAACCCGACATCAGTCCTCTGACTATTTTAGACTTGTATGACCCCAAACAATCTCGATATCGTGGCGGATTAAATGGATTATTTGAATATCTGGATATCAACATTGATAAACAAATCAATGGTCTTTACATTCGTCGGAATGCCAAGCGAGTCCTGTCTCAAAAAGAAAATGCCAGTGAAATTATCAATAGAATTTATGAATATTGTTTAGAAGATGCCAAAAATTATTTTTATATTGTCTCCAATTGGAAACAAAAATTTCCGCCTTTAGACCCGAATACTTTTCTCCAGTATGAGTTTAAGGTTAAACGGTATTAAGCCCCGTTGACTTCTTACAAAATACTGGTATGATCCCCCCAACCCCCCTTAAAAAGGGGGGCTTTTTAGAATAACCTGTTTTTGAGAGAGTCTTTCTAGTAGGGTGGGCATTGCCCACCATAAGTTACTTTTTAGAATAACCTGTTTTTGAGAGAGTCTTTCTAGTAGGGTGGGCAATGCCCACCATAAGTTAC
>CAYUEH010000496.1:2064-4517 GCA_964442465.1 uncultured Laspinema sp.
GATCCCCCCAACCCCCCTTAAAAAGGGGGGCTTTTTAGAATAACCTGTTTTTGAGAGGGTTCAAAGGGATTGATTCACGGGAATCTGCCCTTAAAACGCCTCTATTCCCTCAAACTTTTGAGTCTTTAGGGCATTGGCTGCTTCCCCACAGGTTCGGGGAGTGGGAAATAGTTTGTCAGGATTTGCCAATCCTTTGGGATTAAACACGCTACGCACCCATTGCATGGTTTCTAAATCAATTTCATTAAACATTTCGCTCATGTAGCATTTTTTATCGGCCCCAATTCCATGTTCTCCGGTGAGACTTCCTCCGACTTTTACGCAGAGTTTGAGAATGTCTCCGCCGAGTTCTTCCACTTGTTTTAAAGCCCCGGGAATAGCATTATCATACAGAACTAAGGGATGAAGGTTGCCATCTCCAGCATGAAAGACATTCGCCACGCGATAGCCATATTTTTCGCTGAGTGCCTCAATTTCTTTCAAGACATAAGGCAGTTGAGTCCGGGGAATGACCCCATCTTGCACATAATAATCGGGGCTTAAATGTCCTGCTGCGGCAAAGGCTGCTTTGCGCCCTTTCCACAATTTCATCCGGGTTTCTAAGTCACTGGCGGAGGTAATATTTCGCGCCCCATTCTGCTTGCAGAGTTCAGAAATTCGCTTTTTGTTTTTATCAACTTCGACTTGCAATCCATCAATTTCTACCAATAAAATTGCCGTGGCATCTCGGGGATAGCATCCGGTGGCAACGACATCTTCGACGGCATTAATGCTGAGGTTATCCATCATTTCCATGCCAGCGGGAATGATGCCTGCACTGGTAATGGCAGAAACGGCGGCACCGGCATCTTCAACGCTGGTAAAATCGGCTAAGAGGACGCAAATGGCTTCTGGGGTTTTAAGAATGCGCAGGGTGATTTCGGTGGCGACTCCTAATGTGCCTTCTGACCCCACAAATAAGCCAGTTAAATCATAACCGGGCATTTCGGTGAGTTCTCCTCCCACCTCCACAATGGCACCATCAGGCAGGACTAATTTTAAGCCTAAAACATGATTGGTGGTAACGCCATATTTGAGGCAGTGAACCCCGCCAGAATTTTCAGCAACATTGCCACCAATGGAACAGATGATTTGACTGGAAGGGTCGGGTGCATAATAAAATCCTGCGCCGCTGACGGTTTGGGTTACCCAGTTGTTAATTACCCCGGGTTGGACGACTACTCGCTGATTTTCCAGGTCAACGTTGAGGATTTTTCGCATTAATGCGGTGACGATTAAGACGCAGTTTTCGATGGGTAATGCACCGCCGGAGAGTCCAGTTCCTGCACCTCGGGGTAACCAGGGAATGTTATGCCGATCGCAGATTTTAATCGCTTCAGAAACTTGTTCGGTAGTTCGGGGTAAAACCACTAATGCCGGACGTTGGCGGTAACTGGTTAATCCATCACATTCATAAGTGAGGAGTTCTTCTTTTCGTCGGACTACTCCATCTTTACCAACAACTCGTTCAAATTCTTTAATAATCGGTTTCCAGTCGCGTTCTGATTGGGTTTTTTGGGCCAGCATGGTAATTGTTCCTTATCAGGGTTTGAATCAAGGGTTGAGGTTAAATTATCGGGGGAATTAGGCTACATTTTAGGACAAATTGCCCGCCATCTGTTAGCCAACGGGCTGCCGATCGCGACTCTGTGCGGAAGCAGCATAATAGCTATGATTGGAGGAATTTGTCCAACTGAGGACTTGAATTCCATTGCCAAAGGTTGCTTCCCCGACTACGGTAGAAAGTTCGGGAATCGCTTGACATTCGGGATGGGCAGCGATAAAATCTTTTTGGGCTTGTTGGACGGTTTTCCAGTGACCATTGTTGACAATCACTAAGGCGCGATCGGCTAAAAAGTTTTTCATGAACAGTAAACCAATGAGTTGCGATCGATAGTCATAGGCACAATCATAAAAATAGACTCCCACTTTAGGCGTCGGTTGGCGATCGCGTAAATCCAGCAGAAACCTTTCAAAGTCTTCATTGTAAAACTCAACCCGATCCAACACCTTAAATTGGGTTAAATTTTCAATCAGGGTTTCATAACTCTCGCTACTTTCATCCCATTCCGAGAAATTATCTACCCCATAAGCGTGGCGATTCTGTTGATCCAGCAATGCGCCAATTAAACTCGACCCTTGATAAGTGCCAATTTCACAATAAATTTCCCCGGGTTCCAGACAAGACACCGCAAAATTGATTAACTGCATCAAATTCGCTGTCGTCGTCCCTTGGACGCGATCGAGGACCTCCTGGAACTTGTCAGTACAGGGTTTGACTGAATCTTTACCCCAATTTTCATACTGCTGAGGCAGCAGTTCAATAAACTTCAGATAATCCATCAATTCACCTCGGGTAATGTCATTGGTCATTGGTCATTGGTCATTGGTCATTGGTCATTGGTCATTGGTCA
>CAYUEH010000497.1:0-4517 GCA_964442465.1 uncultured Laspinema sp.
GCCATCTACTGGGGATGGTTTCGATGGGAACCCTTGCTGCACTTACCCCTAGAGGCGATCGGACTACCCGTGGCCCTGTGGTGTTTGTGGCGCGGCCAACTGGCGATCGGAAGCTGGTTTTATTTGGGTTCCTTATTTGGCACCACCGTTACCGATGTTTATTTTTATGTAGTAAACTTAATTCCGCACTGGCGACAGTTGATGCAAGTTGAACCAGAACTGGCGATTCCGATTTTTCAGAGTGCGATCGCGATCGTCAACACCCCCTGGGGCGGTGGTTGGGCTGCGGTACTCGGAATTCTGTTACTCGGAGTGGGCAGTTTACCCTTGCGCTCTGGTGAGCTAAAATGGTGGGCATTCGGGGGTGCCGTCTTGAGTACAATTGTTGTAGACAGCTTGTTTTGGCTTGCCGCCCTAGCCGCCTGAAGGGTAAATTAGAGCTGGAATATCCCCTCTTACAGGGTTAAGCATCTGACTTTAAAAGGGGTAAGCATCGTTGCCGGGGAAGTGTTCCCACTGAAAAACACCAACCCAGAACCCACAACTTTCCTACAGCTTTCCTCAGAAAGGTGGTAGACCTTCAGTCTAGGGTTACTCCTTTTAAAATAAGAGCGTTACAATTCCATAACGTTGGTGCTTAACCTGTGGCAAATCTCCCACCTACTCCTCATCTTGTCCTGCGAACTGACGCAGGGAACCGCTATCTCCCGTTAGTGGGAGGTAACTGCTGGACTATTGGACGAAGTGAAGATAATAATTTCGCAATCGGGGACCGCTGGATGTCCCGCGCCCATGCCATGCTGCAATGCATGGACACGGGAGAATTTTATTTGATCGACCTGGGGAGTCGCAATGGCTCCTTTGTCAATGGCCGCCGGGTGAGTATCCCGGTGATCTTGCACAATGGAGATCGCCTGACCTTCGGACAAACCGATCTAGAATTTTTCTCCCCCAAGATGGATATCAGCGAATGCTCAGAAGAGTTAGGAACCGCCAAGGATTTTACCGTCACTGCCGCCTTGCACGTGCGCCGGTTAATCTCGGTGATGGTCGTTGATATCCGAAACTTTACCGTTTTGACCCAGCAACTGGATGAAAAAATCCTCTCAGAAGTGATTGGGACCTGGTTTCGTTGTGCTGGGAATATTATTCGCGATCGCGGCAGTTGGGTGGATAAATATATCGGGGATGCCGTGATGGCAGTCTGGTTTCACAGCACCCAAGAAGTCAGTGACGAAGAGATGCTGAGAATCTTTCAGGCCCTCAATTCCTTGCATGAGATTACCGAAGACCTGAATAAACGCTATCCCCTGCCCTTTCCCCTGCGAATTGGGGCCGGAGTCAATACTGGATATGGCATGGTCGGTAATACCGGATCAGGCGATCGCCCGGACTACACCGCCTTAGGAGATACCGTCAACGCCGCGTTTCGCTTAGAATCCGCCACCAAGGAAATCGGTCTGGATATTGCCCTAGGTGAAACGACTTATAAATACTGTCGCACCGTCCCCGGACATGAGGACTTATTTAAAGAACATAGCGTCCATCTCAAGGGGTACGAGAAGCCAACGATCACCTATGCTTGCTCCTTTGCCAACCTCGATGCCTTTTTGCGTTCCCAAGCTGCCAACCGCTAAAAATCCCCCGGTTAAATAGAATTAGGCTTGAAGCCCATTGGGGGAGGTCCCCGGATCGGTTCAGGCAATTCCTGTACAGCCCCTACTCTAATGGGAGCCGGACCCTTTGAACACAGACCTAATCGGGAAAAAATCTGCTGATTTGGCAGAAATCAAAAAAAAATCTGTAGGTAAAATGGTAGTCTCTATTAAAAGGCTGTTTATGAGAAACAAAGGAAAAAAGTTATGCAAAGATTGGTTCGCCTGGTCGCAGTCTTCGGCTTAGTCGTGGGTTGTCTGGGATGGTTAGGATTTCCTCAGAATGCAGTCGCCGCAGGCTGGAGCGGGATCTCCTGGCAATCCACCCTGTTAGTCTCCCAACCCCAGTATCGCAATCCCGTAGATGAGAAACTGGCGACTGAGTTTGGCGAAAAACTTGACTTAAATAACACCAACGTTCGGGCTTTCCGGCAATATCGCGGGCTATATCCGACCTTAGCCGGGTTAATTGTCCAGAATGCCCCCTACGAAACAGTTGAGGATGTTTTAAACATTCCCAGCTTGAGCGATCGCCAAAAAGAATTGCTACAAGCCAATCTGGATAATTTTACCGTCACCGAGCCTGAAGTCTCGTTAATTGAAGGCGACGATCGCATCAATAACGGCTATTACTAAACGATTTAAGTTCGGGTAGAACAGACATCGTTAATTTCGTCCTTTGTCAATTAATGTAATATAAAGAGCTTTTGTAGGGCTGCTAAATCATTGGAGCAATAGGCTGTAGGCCCATTTCCCCTGGGGCAAAACCCATTGAGGGTGAAGCAGAGGTCGGCACTCCCCTTTCCTAGAATGCTCCCAATGATTCACCCTGGCCTATATAATCGGCTCAACTACTTGACAAGGGGCGATTTTTCATTGAGCAATCCGTCACAGTTCGATCCCGGTCTCAATCACAGAATACCCAGCGCTTTTGATGTATTGGTCGTCGGTGCCGGTGCTGCGGGTTTGTATGCAGCCTTGTGCCTCCCGAATACTTACCGCGTGGGTTTAATTGCGAAAGATAGTTTGCCCTTGTCCGCCAGCGATTGGGCGCAGGGGGGTATAGCCGCGGCGATCGCCTCGGATGATTCCCCCAAGTTCCATATCGAAGATACACTCATTGCCGGTGCTGGGTTGTGCGATCTGGAGGCGGTCAAGTTCCTCGCCGAACAAGCACCGGATTGTGTGCAAAACTTGCTGAAACTCGGAGTCGCCTTTGACCGAGACAATCAAGGCACCCTAGCCTTAACCCTAGAAGCGGCTCATTCCCATCGCCGAGTGCTTCATGCGGCAGATACCACGGGTCGAGCCATTGTCAGCGTTCTGAGCAGTCGCGTCTTAAGCTGCCCGAATATTCAGGCGATCGAAAATGCCGTGGTTTTGAATCTGTGGATGGACCCAGAGACCGAACGCTGTCAAGGGGTGCGCCTAGTCTATCAGGGTCAAATCTATTGGGTCCGTGCTGGTGCCGTGGTTCTGGCAACCGGCGGCGGCGGTCAAGTCTTCGCTCAAACCACTAATCCCTCCGTGAGTACCGGGGATGGGGTGGCAATGGCATGGCGTGCCGGTGCAGTGTTAAGAGATTTAGAATTTTTTCAGTTTCATCCCACCGCCCTCACCAAAGCCGAGGCCCCCAGATTTTTAATCAGTGAGGCAGTCCGGGGTGAGGGTGCTCATTTGCTGGACGATCGCGGATATCGGTTCATGTTTGATTACCATCCGGCAGGAGAACTAGCACCGCGAGATGTGGTCAGTCGCTCGATTTTTATGCATCTTCAGAATTGGGGCAGTGATCCCACCCCGGAATGCGTGTGGCTGGATTTGCGACCGATTCCCGATGAGCGGATTCGCCATCGCTTTCCGAATATTATCCAGGTTTGCCAAACTTGGGGGGTGGATTTGTTTAAGGAACCGATTCCGGTGGCACCGGCGGCCCATTATTGGATGGGAGGAATTCAGACGGATTTGTACGGACGCACTTCGATTCCCGGTTTGTATGCGGTGGGGGAAACGAGTAATACTGGGGTGCATGGTGCGAATCGGTTAGCGAGTAATTCTCTGCTGGAATGTCTTGTGTTTGGGGCTCAGTTAAGGACGATTGAAATTGCACCGAATTCGAGAGAATGGGTCCCGGAGGAGGCAGTCACCCTAGAGAGTAGTCCCTTGGGGGCAGATTTAGCGGCACAGCAAGCGGCGATTCAAGAATTGCGGCGATCGCTCCCGTTGCTGGTTTGGCAAAGTGCGGGAATTGTGCGCGGACAAGCGGCCTTAGAAGCGGCGATCGCACAAATTAACACCGCCCAAGCCGAATTTGCCGCCCTTCCTCTGTCTCAATATTTATTAAATCCGGTGGAGGGTCAGGGGGTCTGTTTTTCTATCCCCAATGCCAATGAACTGCTCGTGCAGTGGTCAGAAACCCGTAATTTACTGGATGCCGCGTACTTGATTCTTACCAGTGCCATGTTTCGGACCGAAAGTCGTGGGGGTCACTATCGCTTAGATTATCCCCATACCAATCCTAATTGGCAAGCTCATACGGTGGTTCAGAACCAATCCTGGCGCAGGGTTCCCCTGTGATGGTTCTGCCATTTCTCTTGTATGCGATTTCTGTCTCTGACTCCCCGGCCCTTATTCGGGGGTTTGGCTCCCCTGTAAATCTAAAATGTGGCGGCAGGAGCAAGCCCGGATTTTAAAGCAACCGGAGGGTTTATCCCTAAATCTTGAGGGCAAGTCTGAGAACTAAATGTAACGGGTTCCGGCTCCAGGTGTTTCACCCTGGGGCTTGCCGTTACCCGGTCTGGGCGGTTCATACTCGGCAATGGAAATCTCCGGATTCGAGCCGGTTGTATTCCGGAGCGATTC
>CAYUEH010000498.1:0-2867 GCA_964442465.1 uncultured Laspinema sp.
GAACCCATTGGATATGGATTCAGGGAGAAAGTCGTTACAATTGAGCCGTCTGATACACCATCTCTTGGAAATGGATCTGATCCTCACGGGGGTCAGCATAAGCAACTTGCAGATCCAGGCGATCGCCCAGGGACACCGCCCGAGGGAAACGCCATGCCAACTCGATGCCAATATCTTCCAACAGAATCAACCCGAGATTTTCATCCTCACGCAACCAGCGCAACACCACCGCCTGCCAAACTTCTCCCGAGTGACGGCGCAGATATTCCAAAATCCAATACCGATTGGTTTGGCGTTCCACCAACGATGCCTCTCGCACCGCCATTCCGATACTCTGGACAATTTCCTGCACCTCTAACACCGCCAACGGCAGCGGGTCCCCCCGCAGGTGCGCTTTAATCTGGAAATGGGCCAATAAATCGCTATAGCGACGAATTGGAGAAGTCACCTGGATATAAGCATCCAACCCCAAACTGGCATGACGGGAGGGCGTTGTTGCCATCTCGCTTTTTGGCATACAGCGCCGAATCGCACTCGATCGCACCGGACCCGCCGGTAAAATCAGCAATTCCTCTTCTGGAGGCAATTCCGGCTGGGGTTGACCTCGAAATGGCACCGGAATATTGTGGGTTTGGGCGTAGCGTGCACCCAATTCCCCGGCCAAAATCATCATTTCCGCCACCAATTGCCGAGACGGACAATCTTCCAGGAGTTGGACCGTGATTTCCTCATTCTCATCTACCTTGATGGAGGAATCCGGCATAGAAATACTAATGGCCCCTTGGGAGACCCGCCAAGCATGGCGACGTTTCGACCAAGCGGCGATCGCGCTAATTTCCGGTTCCGCTTGCAACCCCAATTGCAACATCTCATCCACATCATCGTAAGTCAACCGATAAGTCGGCTTAATTGTCGAGACATGGATGCTATATTCCGCTACCGCGCCACTTTCCTCTAAAATCACCGCAAAACTCAGGGCCGCACAGAGTTGCGACTGCACCAAACTCATCGGACCCGTTGCCAATTCATGAGGAAACATGGGCACCATTCCCGTCGGCAGATAAACCGTAGTGCTGCGCCGACGGGCCTCTAAATCCAATTCATCCCCCGGAGACAGCAAGCGGGTCGGGTCCGCAATATGAATCCACAGCCGTTGACGACCATCTTCAAGGTATTCCAAGCTCACCCCGTCATCGATTTCTAGGGTGCTTTCATCATCGATGGTATAGACCTTGAGATGGGTCAAATCTAGGCGATTGTTCGCATCCAGATCAGGAGGCGGAAAATTCAAACACCGTTGGGCCACTTCCAGTACCTTGGTAGAAAAATGAGTTGGGATCTGAGTTCGCCGTAAAAATAGATTTTCGTGTTCAGACCACACCTTTAACTCTACCAAAAGCTTAAAGGCAGCTTGGGGCGTGTCGGTCCGGCCTAGAGATGAGAGAGTTTCCTTGGCTTGATTGCGTTCTCGCGCTTCTTCTGCCAGGGCCGCATATTTTTCTAGGGCTTCAATGCGGATGCGATCGCTATTTTCCCACTCCACCAAATCCCCGGCGAGTCGTTGCTGCACCCGGGCTACAAAATTGCCCCACTCTTGCTGTCGTTGGGTTTCTACTTCCTGTTGGTGCTTGAGTTCCGCAACCTGGGTGGCCGATCGCGGCTCATAACGCTCCCCTTTTTGCTTGAAATAGAGTTTATCCTCAGACAGCAATAAGTAAGAGGCATAGCGATTAGGCGGCTCATTTTCTGAAAAGAGCAACATCGCCATTTCCCCCGGGTCAACCCCCCGGTTTTCCTCGACCAAGATTTCCCACGCCACCTCTAAACTATCCGGGTCGAGATATTTCTCTACTTCCTTGCGGAAGTTCGGGATATCGGAGGGTTTGTAGGAACCTCCACCGATTTCGTAGGCGATTTGTCTGGGTGGAATGCTATTGGCTTGACCATTTTCATCCACCACAACCCAGTTTTTCTTGCCATCCGGACGGTCGGCTACGGCTAGACGTCGGTCTCCGTTCAGCCGATATTCGAGCAGCGTTCCCTTTTCCACGATCGATACCCCAGCGTTTAGGTTTTAGACTTTAGATATCAGATCGCACCTAAAATCTAAAAGCCTTCAGTGCCACTATTTTTATCCTTCTTTGTTCACAAATGGCAACAAAGCGACAATTCTGGCTCGCTTAATTGCTTGGGTGAGTTCCCGCTGTTGCTTGGCGGTTAAGCCGGTAATCCGCCGAGGCAGAATCTTTCCGCGCTCGGTGATGAATTTTTGCAGCAGCTCTACGTTCTTGTAGTCGATGGGTTCATCCGGTTTAATTGGCGAAACACGCCGACGGTAGTATGCCATAGCAGTTCAATCTCTGTACAGTTTTTTGAATGGACAAGTCACGGATTCTTAACAAATTTGGAGACGCCACCTCAAAGCCCCAGTTGTTGCCTTGAGGATAAACGTCTCATCTATTTGATTTCTTTATGAACCGTCGATTTGTTACAGTACCGGCAGAATTTTTTAAGTTCTAAGCGTGCGGTCGTATTTCGACGGTTTTTCTGAGTCGTGTACCGAGACACTCCAGCAGAGCGCTTGTCCGGATTAGTCCGGCACTCGGTACATTCCAAGGTAATAATGATTCGGACACCTTTAGCCATTAGGTCTCCCCGCTCCCAATAAGGACAGATTTAGACACGATTTATGATTATCTCATAGAATTGTCTATTTCGGCCATTTTCACTAAATTAGGTTTTCTTATCAGTCAGACTGCCGGTTAAGAATCGTTAACCCACGGGGATTTGCTCTCCCGACTCGTCCGAAATCTACTCCTCAAAGTCGTCAAAGTCATTGCGATCGCCTCGATATTGGCGAGTGTCCT
>CAYUEH010000498.1:2967-4517 GCA_964442465.1 uncultured Laspinema sp.
GTGTCCTCAAAGGAACGACTGCTGCGATTGTGCTTAAATTCTTGGTAGGCGCGTCGGAGTTGGCGATACACCCGCTTTAACTTGATATCTAGGGAAAATCCCCGGAGGGTCCCGGCAATCATCGTATTGGCAATGCGATCGTGGAACGCTTGTCGGCGAAAGGGGTCCGAGGAAACCGCGCTACAGTCGATCGCCAAAGGAACGAGTAAGAGCATTCCCATGCCATGACCCGGAGTCATATAACTCAACCCGATCGCCACCAACAAGGCCCCGACCCCGGCGACTGCCTCCCGCTTCAATAAATCCAGCAATAAGGGAGTCCGCCCAAATCGCAACTCGACCAGGGTAATATCCAGGGCCCACCGGCCCAAACTTTGACCGTGATTGCGTCCGGGAAGGAACACCCGCAGGACCACCCACAGGAGAAGGAACCAGAAAGATTGACCCCATGACATCCCTTCAACCGTGCGATCGCCCCCTAGAGAACTCAACCACAACACAACCCAATAATCAATCACAAAAGCCGCCCCCCGTCGAGGAAGCTCAACTTTAGGAAAGCGTTTATAAAGAGGATCCGTATCCATGATCCTGGAATAATCCTGAATGCTTACCCTTCTATAGTGACACGCGCCTCAGTCCATTGTGGAGTCACCCCTTTGAATCGGGCCGGGGTTTTCTGGAGCTATCCCCCCCATCGCCACCAGTGAAACCCTCTCTCCGAAAGAATTTCAGCCTTTGTTAAAAAAATATGTTGCAATCTGAGAAAATCATGCTATATTGGATCATGTAGCTAAAACTGCCAACTGCGGGCATAGTTTAGTGGTAAAACCATAGCCTTCCAAGCTATTGATGCGAGTTCGATTCTCGCTGCCCGCTTTTTTTCTGTTGATTTAATAGATGATTGGTAGTCACAGACATTCTCTGTGCCTGATGTTTCCAATTACCTTCCTGACTATATTGTTGCATCACCGCATCGATTGTGGCATTTTCATCCAAACTCACCTCAGACTCATCGACAACAATAATTACCTGGATTTTTTGTCCTGCTGAAAAGGGCAAATCCGACAAAATTACCTGTTTAGATTCATCAATCGTCATCGATTTTTGATGAAAAGTCATCTTTCTTCAACTCCATATAAACTTCTTCTCCAGTTTCTCGGTCAATTCGCCCCACCATTTCTCCCACCTGGAGAAAGGTGTTATTTAACCAGACATCGGAATGAATATCGATGCGCTCATAATCCACTAACCATCCATCTTGGATTGCCTGTTGAGTGGTGTAGCGATACACCAATTCTCGAAACAGAGACACGGTATGCGCCGCAGGGGTGGCAGTCAAGCCAATCTTAATCGCATCAAAATAGTCAATGGTTTTCCGCCAAGAACCCACCTCGCTAGAGGTATATCCCCGATGGCACTCATCGGCAATAATTAAATCAAAGGCATGAATGGGGATATCCAGTTGATCGGCATCGCTTTCATCTTCAATATCCCCCGTTTCCCATCTCCATAAAGTACAGCGATGGCGGCCCCAAACCCCTCTCCATCCC
>CAYUEH010000499.1:0-2245 GCA_964442465.1 uncultured Laspinema sp.
TTGCCTGGGGAACAGGGGTTTAAATTACAGAGTATGGGATTAGTCAAAATGACGGGCAATGATTGCACTCCCAGATGTCGATTATATGCAGAATATTTTGGCGATCGCCTTAAAGATTAGAACCCATTGGGGATCGGAGAAAACGGGGACGGCGATCGGCTATTCTGGATGCCAATGCTTTCGGTGAAACCGCCTATGCCCTTTTCTTACTCTCGCACAATTCGCTTTACAGATACCGATGCTGCTGGGGTCGTCTATTTTGCCAATCTTCTCTCCATCTGCCATGAAGCATACGAGGCATCCCTGGCAGCGACGGGAATAGAGTTGCGAACTTTTTTTAACAACCCCCGGGTGGCGATTCCGATTGTTCATGCCAGTATTGACTTTTTTGGGCCCCTGTTTTGTGGGGACGAAGTGGCGATCGCCTTAACCCCGCAATCCCTTACGGGCGATCGCTTTGAAATTACCTACTTGATCCGGGCTGCCTCAATGCCTACAGAACGCCCCTTGGCAAAAGCGCGAACTCACCACGTTTCCATTGATCCCCAAACCCGAACCCGCCAGCCCCTGACTCCCGAAATGATGCACTGGATCGAGGTTTGGTCCGACTGCGGGGAAAATTTTTAAAATTTTACAAAAATTTGTAAATCTTAATACTGTTTTAATCAAAGTTTAATATTATAACTATATCTCAATAAGAACAAAGTGGACTCGACAGAGCGCCCACGATACTTTACCTGACTTTCCTTGTAGAACACTTAGCAATCAATAATGAAAATCGAACAGGAACTTTACGAACAGATTCGACAATTAGGCTATTGGGACCGGACCGATCGCATTAACGAAAGTAACGAGAGTCAGCCCTTAGCAAGGGCCTGGTCCAATCCGAACACCACCGCTGCCCCGGAAACGATGTTTCAAATTGTCTGGTTACTCAGTTCGAGTACAAGACGGCAACGACTCAACCCGATTGATGTCAGAATTTTAGACCGGGCGGCAGCGGATTTGGCCTACGATCGCCGTATTGTTCCCTCCAATCAGTCTTATGTCAAATACCTTTGGGAACAGGTCTATCACATGGAATTTCCCCATTTGATGCGGGAAGGTTAAGGCAATTCCATTGATTCAAGTGACCCTTCAATCTCCTGGGAAAACCCGAATATTGAATTTGAGAGGGGTTTCCTTTGACGGTGAAAACTGAGGTTGGAGTTGAATTAAGACCATTTCTTGAACGATCCGGCGCGATATTTTTCCGCGATTGTTCCGAGGTAACCTGTCTATTTGTACCCAATATTTCGGACGCTTAAAGGGTGATAAGGTAGCGGTGAGTAACGAGGCGATCGCCTCGGCATCGACCTCCCTATTTGCCACATAAACCGCTGTCACCACTTGGCCCCAATCTGGATCCGGTAGGGCGATCGCACAGACATCTTCAACCAAACCCGTCCCCAGAATCGCCGCCTCCACTTCTGCCGGATAAATATTTTCACCCCCACTAATAATTTTATCGCTGTGGCGTCCCACCACGGTTAAATACCCTGCTTCATCGATAAATCCCACATCATCGGATTGAAATGAGTTGAACTCAAAGGCAACATTTTCCCCAGGATAATACCCCTTTGCCAGAGAAGCAGATTGGATAGTAATCATCCCCGTTTGACCGACTTCTAACCCTTCCCCTTCGGGATTTGTAATTGTAATTTGGGCATGAGGCAACAGTCGCCCACAACTCTGATTTCCTGCTAGAAACTCCTCCGGTTTAAGGGTGACAATTTGAGAAGCGGTTTCCGTCATGCCGTAGGTGGGAGAGAGGGAAATATGAAATTTTCTCGCCTGTTCCAGCAATTCGGGCCATGCCGGTGCACCTCCTAACAAAACAGTCTTAAATCGGGATAAATAATCAGTAGATTTTGGGTGATTTAAAAGTCTACTTAATTGAGTGGGAACGAGGGAAATAAAAAACTCTTCCTGGTTAATTTTAGAAGCGGTTTGCTCTATAATTGTTTTATAAGAACCCACATTTACAAACCTTCCTCCCGTAGTGAAAGACCGCAGAAATTGCATCAAACCGCTGACATGAAATAGGGGTAAAACACAGCAGGAGTTTACCGCAGAGAGTTGGAAATACTCTGTAAATCCAGCCACCGATGCCATTAACGTTTCCCAGGTATGAATGGCAAAACGCAGTTGACCCGAGGAACCTCCCGTGGGAATCATAATTCCCGAGGGGAGAGTATCCCGTGGA
>CAYUEH010000499.1:2345-4508 GCA_964442465.1 uncultured Laspinema sp.
AATAAATGGTCCACCCCAAATCCGAGGGCGCGATGGCTGGTTGGGTGAATTTCTGACGCTAATTTGAGAACCGTTTTTCTGCCAATTTCCGTCTCAAATACCGAAGAAAAAACCGCATCAATTCGATGTAAATTGCAAAATTGTCGCAATTCCGAAGGAGAACCGGCGATACAGGGTTTAATCACATAAATTCCTGACCACCCTTGGCGATAGACCGATTGCATTTGTGGCAAAGTGGCGACGGATTCATCTAAAGCGATCGCCGTTGAAAAGCGCGTTCCCAATTCCACCATCGCCTCCAACTCAGTCACCGGCAGAGGTTGTTCCAGATATTCAATAATGTCCCCGAGTTGATCGCAGAGTTTTAGCCATGCTTCAGCCTCTGCCAAACTGAGTCCGCCATTGGCATCCAGGCGGAGGGAAACCGGGCGATCGCCAGTCCCTTGCTGCAAGGCGAGAACCAGTTCCTGCAAAATCCGGACTTCTCGCTGGAATGGCAAAACGCCAATCTTCCATTTAAAAGTCCGATATCCTTGCATCCAGAGGATTTGCCGCCCGAGTAAAGCCCCTTCTCCCCCGGGTAACAATCCGCTATAGTTTGATTTAGAGGCGGGAGTTTTGTCTTCCGAAAATGCCGATTTGAACTGAGTTTTTAACGTAGCCGATTCCCAGGCTGATTCTAAGCCAAATTGACAAGCGGGTAAGTTAGGGGGAATCGAAAAAATCGTGCGATCGCTAATTATATCCGGCAGATTACGACAATAGTCTAAAGCTTCTGCAAACGTTTCCGAACCAAACCAGCCGATGGGGGCAATTTCACCAAACCCGATCTTTCCATTATCAGCAGTTAGGCGCAGAATAATTCCCTCCCGAATTTCCCAAGTCCCGTGACTGGTTTGCAGAGGGCGTTTAAACTTGCGTTGATAGGGACGAAACTCGAATTTATAATTCATAATATGATGCGGTTACCATGAAAGAGGGAGGAAATTATCAGCCAGTGGGGGACAGCCATCCCATCCGTTTCACCGAACCCCTCCTCATGAAGGGGTGATCACCCTAACCTGAAAAGAAGTTTATCACTGATTTGAGATAGACCGAGGGATTTTCCCAATGGATCGTATGCCCACTATCGGGGATAATTTCCAGTTGGGCAACGGGACAGACTTGGGTGATTTGGTGATTAATTTCCTGAAATTTACGGTCCCATTCTCCCACCAGTAACAGCAGGGGAACCGGATGAGACGGCAGCAGTTCCCAGAGGGAGGGTTGACTGCCGCTTCCCATCTGCCGCAGGGAAGTTGCTAAAGTTTTGGGCTGATTTTGCAAGCGATTCTGGAAGAGGCGATCGAAGGAAGGATGATGGCGAACTGAATCAAACAAGGGTTGCTGATACCATTGACTTAAAAATGAGTAAAAATCGCCAGTTTCCAACTGTTGGGCGAGAATTTCATCCCGATGACGACGTTGCGATCGCCCCTCGGCAGACTCCAAACCTGGTGAAGCAGATTCTAAAATCACTTTTTCAAAGCGGTCCATCCAATGCAGGGTTAAATACAATGCCAATCGCCCTCCCATTGAATATCCCAGCAAATAACACCGGAAAATTCCTAACTCATCTAATAACTCAATTAACCCTTGGGCAGTCTGAGGCATTTGATAACATTCATCTCCTCCCAAAACCTGAGTTTTCCCATGTCCCGGCAAATCCACTGTCACACAGCAAAATTTATCCGATAGCGTCTCAATGATTTCACAAAAGTTGTCCCCCTGCCCCATAAAGCCATGCAAAAATAGAATGAAAGAGTTTTGGGGATTTCCGAAAATTTGATAATGAAACTCATACAAACTGGACATTTTTATCGTCATGAAGGGAACGGCAAAACCGTCCCCCACCCTTATTCAAAAATTTGATATCTGAGAAATCTCCTTACAAGACCTCTTGCAAAACTCTCTTAAGCCCCCCAGAAATTAAACATTTATTCCTCTGGCTTCCCCCTTTTTAAGGGGGACGGGAGGGGGATAATCAGGGGGGTTGGGGGGAGCAAATCGGTACAAGACCTCTTGCAAAATTCTCTTAAGCCCCCCTTAATCAGGGGGGTTGGGGGGAGCAAATCGGTATTTTGCAAGAGGTCTACAGAACAAATCCCAAACCTAACAATAACC
>CAYUEH010000500.1:0-4502 GCA_964442465.1 uncultured Laspinema sp.
GTAGATGCCGTGAAACGCAACGAAATTCTGTTTGAGTATGGGGGATAAACGGTTAAAAACTTCCTCCAATTGAAGAAGTTTAAAAAATATTAGCTTCCTCGAACAATACCTTCGCCAATTTAATGGCCACTGGCCCCTGGGAAATGGTGGTGGATACAGCCCAGACTGGATAAGCGTTTGAAAATCTGACTCAATAAAACTGGGTCAGGTTTTTCTTTACGCAGTTTTATCGTTTCTTCTCCATATCGATACCCTCTTTCATTGGCTTTTGAGATCCCGAACAATGCACAGAGGATCCTTCTGGGTGACCTTTAAGAGATAAATGGGATAAATTCACCCTAAAAAATGAAAGATTCACCATATTAGTCACCCCGGTCTCCTTATACCTCCTCTGCGCCCTGTGTGACTCTGTGGCGAAAATGAACTACATAGTCACCGAGGTCACAGAAAGTGCTTAACTGTCATCTTTAATAAATCTTTACAAAAATTATAACTGCGACATTTTGCGACATTTTGCGACATAGAGGGATAGGTCGCTAAAAATTTTTTCTGAGAGATAAGTCAGGGAAAGCATGGATTGAACCCTTTGCCAGATAAAGGATGTATAGATATCGAACCTATAGATGTCGAAAAAATTGTCGCCTATTTTTTTGCCCGAGGTGAAGCGACAATTTGCCGGATTTGTTGATTTTTTTTAAATGTCGCAAAATGTCGCAGATGAGAGCTATTGACAACTTAGATTTAAGTTACTTAACATTATTGGAACTAATCAAATTAAATTTTGACCCAGAGTGACTTTAATGGTGCCCTACTCAAAAGAGTTACCCTTAAATACTTACTGGCATATCTACCAAGTCCTCTCCTCAAGATACCCGTAATTATACGGAGGTTTTTAGCTTCGGTTTCACGGTTGATTATTTGGCAAGCAGAGAGAAATATTCTCGGATGTTCCTCTAATGTTTGGTAACAAAATATACGGATTATTGTGGGCCTATAGCGACCCTAAATCATTTTGGCAATGGACGATGGCGGCCCCCAACCCCTCTCCCCTTCTGGGAGAGGGGAGCCGATCTTTATGTCAAATTGATTTAGACTGGCTATATCACTTTAAAGACCCCTATAAAACAGTGACGGAAGTTTTAATGGCTTTACAATCTCCAAAGAATGGTGGGACTTATCAATCCACAGCCGTGACGAACCTGACTGATCAACCGACAGCGGTGACGAATTCTCAAACCTATCAGCCTAGTAATGAGACGGCTAATCAAGGGCCGATCGCAGCCCCCACTCCACCAGTTTCAGAACCATCACTCCCTTCAGAACCATCACTGCCTGCTCAACCGAGTCCTAAAGCTAAGGGCAAGAATAAAATTCCCAGGTTAATGGGTGCCCTGATTTTAGCTTTGTTGGTTGTGGGTGCCGACGGAGGTTTAATTTATGTTCAAGCAGAAAATCCTCGACAGCAAGCAATTGCTGATCGACGCCAACAAGAAGCGGAGGAACAACGCCTACGAGCAGCGGAGGAACAACGCCTACGAGCAGCTGAAGAATTCGTTGAAAATTATTATCAAAATATCAATTCTGGCAACTATGAAAAAAGCTGGAATATGATGTCTTACGATGATACCCCTTATTATCCTGATGGATATGCTTCTTATCGAGACATTTTGCTTCTATATGATCGCGTAAATTTTCAAATTATAAATTCACAAATTGTCAGGCATGATCCTACGATGGTTAAAGTTGAAGTCAGGGCAGAATTGATATCATTAGATGGAGATATCATTAATCGAACCTTGAGATATTCATTAAGATTAACCGATGAAAATTGGCACTTAGAAGAAATTGAAAGGTTAGAATAAAGGTGAGCATATCTTACCATAAAACCAATAAATATTTATCCCTGCAAATCCTCATAAAAACTATGATTGGAGCCACACTAGCCGGACATTACAAAATCGTTAAGTCTCTCAGTTCGGGAGGCTTCGGAGAAACATCCATTGCCGAGGATACCCCCCATCGGGGCAATCCTCAATGTATTCTCAAACACCTGAAACCCGCCAATAGTTCACCGCAAGGATTGCAAATTGCCCGACGGTTATTTAATAGTGAAGCCCAAGTCTTAGAAAAACTGGGAGAACATCCGCAAATTCCCCGGCTGTTTGCCTACTTTGAAGAAAATGAAGAATTCTATTTAGTCCAAGAATTTATCGAGGGTCATCCCCTGAGTGCGGAATTGCCCTGGGGTCAGCGATGGAGCGAAACTCAAGTCACGACCATACTCGAAGATGTGTTGGGTACTTTAGAATTTGTCCACACTCAAGGAGTAATCCATCGGGATATCAAGCCGGACAATATTATGCGGCGAAAGTCAGACCATAAATTAGTGCTGATTGATTTTGGGGCAATTAAAGAAGTGGGCAATCAAGGAATTCCCCAAACCGGACAAGTGAGCGGCACTGTAGCCATTGGTACTCCTGGATATATGCCCACAGAACAAGGACGGGAGAAACCCTGTCCGAATAGCGATTTATATGCCTTGGGGATGATTGCCATTCAAGCATTGACGGGGATGTTACCGAATCAACCGCAAGAAGATCATGACACCGGAGAAATTAGCTGGCATAATCAAGGCGAAGTCAGTCCAGCATTGGCAGTAGTGCTCAGTCAAATGATTCGCTATCACTTTAAAGACCCCTATAAAACAGCGACGGAAGTTTTAATGGCTTTACAATCTCCAAAGAATGGTGGGACTGATCAACCCACAGAAGTGGTGAACCTGACTGATCAACCGACAGCGGTGGCGAATTCTCAAGCTCAATCCATTAATGTGTCATCACTTCAAGGGTCTACTGCACCGACTCCACCCGCTTCAGAACCATCACTCCCTTCAGAACCATCACTGCCTGCTCAACCGAGTCCTAACCCTAAGGATCAGAACAAAATGCCCAGGTTAATCGGTGCAATAATTTTAATTGGGTGGGTTTTTGGTGGTGGGGGTTTTCTTTCCGTTCAAGCAGAAAATGCTCAACAGCAAGAAATTGCCGCAGAACATCAACGAGAAGCTCAAGAACGGGAACCAAATCAATTGGGTGAACGGAATCTGGCTCTAGCAAAACAAGAGGCAGAGGAGTCAGGCAACCTTCAGGCGGCAATTGCTCTGGCGGAAAAAGTTCCTGCGGATAGCGATTTTTATCAGAACGCTCAGACTGCAATTAACCAGTGGGAAGAAGAATGGCGAGCCCAGCAAAATATTTTTCTTCAGGTTCAATCTGCCTATAATGCGGGTCGTTGGCAGGAAGTGACAATAGTAGCTTTCCAACTTCCCCAGAATCCTTATTGGGATCAAATAGTCAATCCGATGTATTACGGCGCTAAGGCCCAAGTTGAGGCAATGGAAGCAACTGATGCGGAACAACAACGACAAGCCGTGGCTGAAGCGGAACGACAACGACAAGCTGTGGCTGCCATGAGATCTTATGAATGCTGGTGTCCTCCTAAAACCCGAGGAGATGCGGGCGGTAGCCTAATCAATATAGCAGGAGTTCCTTGTGAGGGATATGACTGGGGTTCTGGCTCAGGAAGGCTTGTTTGTCGATCCATCACTGACTAGGGTCAGTAATAATCACCACTTTTTCATATCGAAATAACTTTCTTCGGTCACCAAAAAGTGATGAGCGATTACAAATTGATGGAACGATTGATTAGTATCATGGATACGACTACATCCACAGTGATGACAAGCAAAGACCTCATGGTAGATGGAATGAATGCAACAAATTTAGGACTAAGCACGGCATTGGGTATTTTAGACGAAATTAAAGAATTATTGGAAAGTGTGATTTAAATTGAATCGGAATCTTGAGAGTCAAAAACCCCTTTGAGGTTTTTAGGAAGTCATTATTCTTGACAATCTGGGCGATCGCCTCTCCTCAGAAACCCGGTTTCTGGCCCCTGACTAGGGGACTCCAAAAAATAATCTTCAATCCCAGTCAGGACAAGGTATTACCCGGTCCCCATAACCGATAAGGTGATATTTTTTTCAGGACTTGCGCATATTTCCCAACCCAACCCAATCTCTGTAGAGGCGATTCGAGAATCGCCCGACAAATCCTGAATCATATTTCCCAACCCAACCCAATCTCTGTAGAGGCGATTCGAGAATCGCCCGACAAATCCTGAATCATATTTCCCAACCCAACCCAATCTCTCCCAATCTCTGTAGGGGCGATTCGAGAATCCCCCGACAAATCCGTAATCATATTACCCAACCCAACCCAATCTCTCCCAACATCTGTAGAGGCGATTCGAGAATCGCCCGACAGATCTAGAAGCAATGCATCTGTACTATTTTTCAAAAATTATCACTAATCTATTGCATCAAATCAGGCTAATCTTCCGAGGTAAACTGAGTAGAAATGCTAGAAACTTTCATCTGACAACGGGAATTATTCTTGAACAAAACTTCAAAAAAAGCTATAATATTGAGTTTGGCAGTCAAA
>CAYUEH010000501.1:0-1441 GCA_964442465.1 uncultured Laspinema sp.
AGAGCGATCGCCCCTGAATGTCAATGCCCCCACTATTTCCCTGATTCACCCTAGAGGTAACCGTACTCAAAATCCCCGTTCTCACCCCATCCAGGGTAACAGCATCATTGGCGTTAATCTTGACAGGACCAGCATTTCCCAATCCCGAGGCCACTGCCTGGATTTGTGCGCCCCCAGTCATGGACAGGGTTCCCGTATTCATTTCAATCCCCGCGCTGTTTCCGTTCCCGGCACTATTATTAAAAATACTGGTATTACTGCCCGTCAGGGAAACTCCCTCTCTCACATCCACCAGAATTGGACCGGCATTGCCAGTTCCCTGGGTTTGGGAAATCACTTGACCCCCATCACTCAGAACGAGCGATCGCCCTTCAATCTCAATCCCCTCACTATTGCCCACTCCCCCCGGATACACCGTATTAAAAATCGCCGTCCCTGCGCCGGAAAGACTTACCCCGTCCGTTGTGCGAATAACAACCCGTCCTGCATTTCCATCATTTTGGGTGATCGACTGGAGTTGTGCGCCATTGCTTAAAGCCACCGTTCCCGCTTGGATCTCGATTCCGCCACTGTTCCCCTCTCCTCTTCTGCGTTCACGGAATCCCGACCCCAATTCTACTAGACTAAAAATGCCCGTCCCTGTCCCCGTCAGGGTTAATCCCTCGGCCACTTGAATCACCACCTGACCCGCATTTCCCCCGCCATTTTTGACGATCGCACTCAGTTGCGACCTATCACTCAGGGAGAGAGATTGTCCCCTGACGGTGACATTTCCGCCATTTCCCGTAGCATTAAACCCGACTTGGTTACCGATCGCACTCTGTTCGGTGAGGGTAATCGCACCCGTAGCATCCAGGGTAATCTCTCCCCCTTGGGCATTCGGTCCCCCTTGCTCAGTCTGAATCCCGGCGATGATTCGACTTCCTCCAGATAGCTGAATATTGCGTCCCTGGAGGGAAATATCCCCCCCACCATTGCTAATCACCGAGAGCACACTGTTATTGCTCAGAAAAATATCCCCCCTCGGATTTGGAGTGTCCCCCGTGGGAGTCTGGTGCAACGTCACTCTGGCATTCTCGAAATTCAAGGCAGTCACCCCTGACGACCCCACCGCATTTAACGCCACCAGACCCCCGGGTGCTCGCAACTGTCCCGAGGCGATCGCCACCTCCGACCCTGCCAATCCCAAAGTTTGACCCGGTTGCACCGTCAAGTTCGACCCCTGCACCTCAATTCCTCGGGAGTTGCTGCCATATTGCAATCCCACTGGCACTGTCACCGATAGCAGGGGGGTCTGAACCTGTCCTCCCGTCGCCCGAAACTCACTCCCATCCGCAAAAGTAAACCCATTCGCCGTACTCGCCACAAACGACCCCCCCAGATTCAGGGTGGCATTTGGCCCAAAAATGATGCCATTGGGATTGAGTAAAAACAGATTGGC
>CAYUEH010000501.1:1541-4493 GCA_964442465.1 uncultured Laspinema sp.
CCCCTTGTCTTTAGAAGCGATCGCCATTCCCCCGACGAGTGGCCAAACCCCGACAGGTATGATTGTCATGCTCCACGGATGGGGGGCTAATAGTCAGGATTTAGCCCCTTTAGCCTCCCTACTCAATTTCCCCGACTTCCTGTTTCTGTTTGCCGATGCGCCGTTTCCCCATCCCCAGGTTCGGGAGGGCCGAATGTGGTATGACCTGAACAGTCCCGATTATCAGAAGTTACCGGAAAGTCAGGAAATGTTGACAAGTTGGTTGCGATCGCTCCCAGGGAGTACCGGCGTTCCCCTAGAACGAATCGTATTAAGCGGTTTTTCCCAAGGTGGGGCGATGACGTTAGATGTGGGACTGCGCTTACCCTTAGCCGGTTTAGTCTCTATGAGTGGTTACTTACATTGCGAACCCCAACCAATGGGCGATCGCCTTCCCCCCACCTTAATCATGCATGGCACCCAGGACCCGGTGGTGCCCCTGAGTGCGGCTCATCAGGCGCGGGAAGTCTTCCAAGCCTTGGGGGTGGCGGTGCAATATCAGGAATGGAAAATGAGTCACTCCATTGTGCCGGAACAAATGGAGGTGATGCAACGCTTTATTGAGGAAATTTTTGAGGAAATTTTTCCGGCATCCGCAGAAACTAATATTAATAAGCCTTAAGATTTAGGTCGCAACCCCGTCAATTAGAGTACAATCTACTCTTGTAGCGGACTTGCTTTGCTAGATCATGAGTGCTCATACATAATGGAGGGGCGAACGATGGGAGCGACGACCATTTCCACTCGGGATATTACTTCGATGACGGAGGCTGATATCGAGAAACTCGCTATCCGTCTTGAACTAGATGATTATACCGATCCGTTTGAGGGCTTGAATGATTGGCATCTGCTACGCGCGATCGCCTTTCGTCGTCCAGAACTCGTTGAACCTTACATCTATTTGTTGGACTTGCAACCTTACGATGAAGGGTAACCGCTTAAGGCTCAGTCTCAACCATGAGTGAGGACGTTAACCGGACAGGCATCCAGGGGGGAAACCTCCTCGTGCCTTCCTCTTTTGAAAATAGACGGATTCTGCTGGGCATCACTGGGGGAATTGCCGCCTATAAAGTTTGTGATGCCATCTCAACCCTCGCGAAAGCGGGGGCGCAGGTTCGGGCGATTCTGACTCGCGGGGCCCAGGAATTTATTACCCCCTTGACGGTGAGCACCCTGTCTCGTCATCCCGCCTATACCGATGCCAACTTCTGGCAACCCGTCCATGGACGACCGTTACATATTGAACTGGGGGAATGGGCGGAGGTTTTGGTGATTGCCCCCCTGACGGCGAATACCTTGGCGAAGTTGGCAACGGGAATGGCGGATAATCTGCTCACCAATACGGTTCTGGCTTCCACTTGTCCGATTTTACTGGCCCCGGCGATGAATACGGAAATGTGGAATCAGGCGGTGACTCAACGCAATTGGGAACAGGTGGTTCAGGGGTCGCGATTTCACGGGATTGAACCGGGTTCGGGACTACTGGCTTGCGATCGCGTCGGAACTGGGCGGATGGCTGAACCGGAGCGAATTTTAGCCTATATGGAATCGGTTTTGCATACCCAGGGAAAGCAGGATTTAGCCGGTAAGCGGGTGTTAATCGGGGCCGGAAGTACCCGGGAGCATTTTGATCCGGTCCGGTTTATCGGCAATCCCGCCACGGGCAAAATGGGCATTGCTTTAGCACGCTGTGCGCTCCATCGGGGCGCTGAGGTGACGGTTGTGGGGGGGGCGATGTCCCCGGGGTTTCAGGAGTTGATACCCGGTGCGCGGATTGTGGCGGTGACTCGCGCTGAAGAAATGCAGCAGGGAATGCTAGAATTTTTTCCCGAGGCGGATATTACGGTGATGGCGGCAGCAGTGGCGGATGTTAGGCCGGTGCAGTTTCATCCGCACAAGTTACCGAAGCAGGCGCTGCCGGAGCGTTTGCCGTTGGAGTCGGTGCCGGATATTATCGCACAATTGGGGGAATGCAAGCAACCCCATCAGTGGTTAGTTGGGTTTGCGGCGCAAACCGGGGATATTGTCACCCCAGCGATTGAGAAGTTGCGGCGCAAGAAGTTAGATGCGATCGTTGCTAATCCGATCGATCGTCCGAATGCGGGGTTTGGGAGTGATAGTAATCAGGCGGTGGTGATTGATGCCACGGGACGACAACAGGCGATCGCCCCCTGTAGTAAGTTGAAATTGGCCCATCAAGTGTTTGATTTTATCCAGTCTCTTTCCCGGTAAGTTTGGGGGTATATGGAGAAGGGACATAACGACGGTAGAATGCTGGGGTAATCTTTCGGTTAATCCTGTTTATGACGAGCGAAAACAAGCCAGTTGCGCAGAGTACCACCGGCGCAGATGCGATCGATGTGGCGATCGCCAAGGGAATTGATTTTGATGGATCTCCCATTCCCGAGGCTAAACTTAACCTTTACAATCAGGTGATGGGATTAGAGGCAGGACGGCAGCGCAGTGGCGTGTCCAATACTATGCGATCGCGGATTGTCCGGATTGGGGCCAAACATATCGCTCAAGATGAACTCAACCAGATGCTGCTCAAGGCTGACTTTGCGCCTTTAAAAGAGAAAGAAATCGCTTTTTACTATGGCGGCAAATAAACCGAAAATTTAGGTTGGAGAATACCGGCTATCGGGATATTTTTAGGGGGCGCAGTGAGCGCTCCTTATTTTTTTTAAAGCCTATTTCCAGTTTAGCATTTTTCAAACGAGATGGCAACCCTGACTCGATGAGGGATTTTTTAACGCGGTGTTTTTTATGGGATTTTTTTTACCCCTTGATGGCTACAAAAGCAGGAATGATTCCCCTGAAAAATTACTTGAAAAATGAATGAAAATCTCCGCTATTCAAGCAATTTTAGGGTGAGATTGAGTCTACCTTAATATAGCAATTGTAGGGTGGGCA
>CAYUEH010000502.1:0-4482 GCA_964442465.1 uncultured Laspinema sp.
GCATTTACTCCGACAAATCAATGCACCTTGACAGGGCTAGTTTTCAACCTCTGGGTAAATCCTGTCCCTATTTTCGTTGGTCCTAGATTTAATCATCTATTCAGGGAATAGATGTAAGGAAAATATTCGGAAATTGTCCCCTCGCTTCATCCTTCCGCAGAAACGGGAGTCGTTACAGAGTCCGAGGATTTGGGGAAAAACTTTTCCGTGACCCCGGCAGTGACCAAATGAGATAACAATCCCATCGGACCTGCAAACAAGCATAACAGCAGGGAGTGCGCCGTCCAAACCCCGGTTTGCTGTCCTTGCCAGTAGATCCAGCGCCCTACAAACAAGTCCATGACTAAATAATGAATCCAGCCCGTAGCGGCAGCCCCTTCATTGCCAAAAAACCGGGCAATATCCGCCAGAGTGGGATTAGACATGGATTGGGCTGTTTCTGCATCCACTTGTCCGAAAAATAGATAAATATACAAGAGGGCGAGGGGGACAAAGGGCAGATAGGATTCCATCACTTTGCGGCTGACTTTCCAATTGGGTAAGACAATCATTAATAACCAGAAGGGCAAGACAAAGAGGTTCCCGGCATTAAACAAGAGTTCGAGGTTCATGGTTCGCTGTTTTTTCTCTCAATTTGACAAAATGTTACAGTAAAACCACTGCCGCACAAAATTCAGGGGGAGAAGTTTGGAGAAACAATCCCCGGGGGTTGTCTCGGACCCAGGGCTCGGTGCATCGAGGCAACCCGTGCTAAGATCAGCGAAAACCACCGCTTAACGGTCCCTATCCAATCCCAGGAGAACTCTGATGACTGTTCATGATTTATTAATGCTGGTGCTGTTACTTTCCCCCGGTTTAGCGCTTTCTGCTTTGGTGATGGTCGCTTTTGCGGCTGGGGGTTGAGATCCGGTAAATGCCTTGGAGACGCAATCAATCGCGTCTCTATTTTTTCTCCAGGGGAATTTCCTGGGGATGAAAACTGTTCTACTCTCAAATAGAATCCTCCCGTTTCACGGGTCTCACAAGCCACCCTTGGAGATCGGCCTCTGGGGAAGCGGTGACTCCTTTGATTCCGGGGCGATCGCCTAGGATAGGATTACCTTAAAGACATTTTGTATCCTCCGTTACAACTGTTCAATCAAGCCCAGGCAAACAGCGAAGAAGACCGTTTTTTTCGGGTGCAGTCTGGTCTTAAAGTTGAGGACAACCCGACAACTGATTTGGCTGAAACTCTTTTTTGAAAAGGATTCTAGCCCCAAACTCCCCTCGGTCCTACTCACCTCATCCCGGGAAATGTTAATTTTTGTAAAAAGCCGTTTTAGGGGTTCCCATTTTGACCAAACCGTGCTAATATGTCTGTCGAGAGTGAATTCGGTAGTAGCGTTTGTTTCTGGTATTGAGTAGGTATTTCCCTTTTCGTATTGGCAGCTTCTCTCCGAAATCTCAAACTCTACAACTCGTGAATTTTGGAGACATCCCATGTCTATCTATGTAGGCAACCTTTCTTACGACGTAACCCAAGACGATTTGAATGCAGTTTTTGCAGAGTATGGTTCGGTTCAGCGGGTTCATCTCCCCACTGACCGGGAAACAGGCCGTCCTCGCGGCTTTGCTTTTGTGGAAATGAAGAGTGAGACGGAAGAAGCTGCGGCAATTGAAGCACTCGATGGTGCAGAATGGATGGGTCGCGATATGAAGGTCAACAAAGCCAAACCCCGGGAAAACCGGAGTTCCTTCGGTGGCGGTGGCGGCGGTGGTCGTCGGAACAGCAACTTTTCCTCTAACCGTTACTAATCCCGGCGATCGCATCACACAGTAATTCAACCCTTTGAATTCTTCTATTTGAAAACGCTGAGGCACTTGAGCAAGTGCCTCAGCGTTTCCTGTGCGCGTGAAATGTATAGCCAGGAGTTACGCCATTTTTAAAATAAAACCCTAAATGTAGAGGCGAATCGCGAATCGCCTCTACATTTGTGGGTTATCAAAATATGCCTAAGTCCTGATAGCGATTCTTTCTTGTAAAAATAGGAGCCTCTTGCTCCCTTGCTGTAATCATGATTTTCAATCAGATAATTTTAAAAAATTGTCGCGGCTGATTTCTCGGGACCCACCCAGTCCTTTGTCGGTAAAAATCAGAAATCAGCCCCGAAAAAAGCGCGTTGAATTAGGGCTTTTCAGCAGCGATCGCCAATTTTGCCCCTTCAATGCGCCGCACCCGATCCATCACTTCCACCACCTGTCCATGTTCCACGGTTTTATCCGCTTTTAACACCACCACCGAAACAGGTTCCGCCTCCATGCGATCGCGCACCGCTTGCTCTAAATCCTCCAAGGCGACTGTCTGTTCATCCAGCATCAACACTCCCTCAGCATCAATAGAAATCGTCAATTTCACCGTCTCCGTTTGCACCGCCGCCGTAGATGCCTGGGGCAAATTCACCGGCAATCCTTCAGATTTCGATAAAAACATCGAAGAAATGATAAAAAACGCCAAAATACTAAAAATGACGTCAATCATCGGGACGATATTAATCTGAGCTTGAGATTCCGGTTCATCGGGTAGACGCATACTTTTGTTCTCCTCGTTCTCTTTCATAGCGATGACGATAGAGTAACTCAAGCTGACCCCCAACTTCTTGAATTAACGCAATCTGTCGCACATAAAAACTGCGAAACGTATTGGCAAACAGCAGGGTAAAAATTGCCACCACTAATCCCATCACCGTAGAAACAAGGGCCTCGCTAATCCCCCCGGTTACCCCGGTGGTATCGCTACCCCCCACATCTCCGAGTCTCAGGGAGCCAAAGGATTGCATCAAGCCTAAAATCGTTCCTAATAACCCCAATAACGGGGCGACATTAATAATCGTTTCAAACACCATATTGAAGCGCTTGAGCAGAGGAAATTCCGCCTGGGCCGCACTTTCTAGGGCCAGTCGAAACTCTTCCGGATTGGGGTCATCTAACTCCAGGGCCTCTAAAAAAATTCGGGCGACTGGTAAATCTGCATTCAGTTGCAGCTTTTTCATCGCCAGATCGGGGTCTTGGCGGTAGAGTTGCAAGACTTCTCGGACCATTCTCCCCTGGCGGCGATTCACCCGAAACCAGAAGAATAGACGCTCTGCAATCAGCGCTAATGCCAAAATTGAAGCAATCAGGAGCGGTACCGAGACTATCCCGCCCGCAGCCATTAAATTACCCATGTCGTTTACGTTCCTCGAACCCACAACAGAGACCCTGGCGGGTCCTGATGCTGTTATTTGATAAATATTCTCAAAAAGCCTATATCAAATTTAGAGAGTTTGTCAAGAGGGTTTGTAAAATTGAGGAGAAAGAAACCGACGAGGGTTCAGGTCAAGTCAGGGACGGGAGTTGGAAGCGAGCAGCAGATTCTCCCCGTCTGTTTCTCCTCTTAGGCAATTATTGAGAATAACTCTTAGTTATGGAGACGGCCCCTGAGAGGAGCTTCCCCAGAACTCTGCTCAAACCCCTCGGTCTGTGCCAGAATAAAACAGGCGATCGCCTCATGGAGTATCCATGCTCCGGGACTATCCACAAGATAGGGAGATTCACGCTGTGCGACCGGACCTCAAAGAGTTACCCATCCCCAAAACTGAACTCAAACGCTTGAGTGGTTTGGATATTGAAGCGGTTAACCACTTTTCTATCCCGACCCTCCTCAGTTTAGATCCCGGACCCGATTCACCGGGTTTAATTCGCTATTTACTGTTTCTAGTCGCCTTTGCAGTCGGCTTAACCTATCCCGTGGCGATCGCCCTTTTAAATCTCACCTTTCCCTTCCATGGGTTATTCCTCAGTACCCAACTGGTTGGGGGATTATTTCTCACAAAACTGGTCCAGTTTTTCTGGGTGAAAAAGCACGTCGGCCAATCTCTGCCCGGATTGTTGCATGAAGTAGAGCGATTTAATGATATCATCCGCGTCATTGATATCAACGATCGCCTCGAAGAAGTGGGAAATCCCGACGTTCATTTACGCGATCGCGAACAAGTGCTTGAAGCCCTCCAATTAACCAAAGAAGACTTAATTCGCGCCTTAAGAACCGAACGAATTCTCCGCAAACATAAAACTTTCATCGCCCGAAATCCCGAAATCTTTGCCAACAACTTGACCGCCTTAGCGGCATTACAAGTCACCGACAAAGCCAGCGAACATGGACGCCTGCTCAATGAAGCCTTGCAAATTGCCCTGAGTGCCCATGAGGAAATCGGCAAATTATCCCCTAGACCCCCATCCCCTTCTCCTCACAGTCCCGACTCCACCTAAAACCATCATCAGATCCGGCAGAGAAACCCCATCCCTGAGTTTGTTAAAATAGCGAACAGTGCAAGGATACTCTGAGCTAATGACCCTGACTGGGATGATCAAGTAGCAATTTTATCGATAGGAGCATCAAACCGTGCGACGAGATTTACAAGGCTTAGAAATTAGCAAAGGAGAACTCAGACGCCTCAGCGGGGT
>CAYUEH010000503.1:0-4473 GCA_964442465.1 uncultured Laspinema sp.
TCGGGGGAGGTATCACGATTGGTTGCTGGGATTTATTAAAATAAATAACCTTAATTCCCAGGCGGTGACATTCATCGATTAAAACTTTATATTCCGATCGCGGGTCGAGGAGAAAAATGACGGTATCTGGAAGCCGAATCATTTTTTTGAGGCCCCTCAAAGGATTCAACTGACGCTGCAAATCGGCAATCTCTTTCAGTACAGACTGGTCTAAGTTTCCCGGTTCTTCTCGCCTTTCTAGCAGATTCGATAACTTGGTCAGGATTTTTCCCGAGTACCGTCGATTTATATAACCGTGCAGTTGATTCGTCTTGTATCGATAAACTTTGCGTCCATTTTTGCAATAAAATATTTTATCTTTGTAGCGCTTTGCTAATTTATCTACCAGTTTTGATGTCCGTGGTTTTGTTCCGACAATTAAAAAAGTTTTTCCCTGGGTGCTGAGTGCTTCTATATATTGGCAAACCCCTTTCATTAAATTTCTGGCATCTCGGGCTTTTGGATTGATTATTGCCGGGGGTTTGAGGGTCTTACTTGCCATGTTCGATTCTTTCCTATGTCTAGAGTTGTCATCGTTTTAAGTTTGGCGAGCAGCGAGAAGTTCCTGTTTAGTATCAGAGTGTAACAGAAGGTAGCTTTCTAATAACGGAAGCAGGCTTTCTAATAATACTCAGTCATAATGTAGCATAATATTACGAAAAGTTCGCTTTTGCGTTTAATAAGTGTTCGGATGTTTCCCCTGTCATACTCTGGAGTGAAAATCTGTCTTCTTTTGGTGCTTTGGTTTTGGGGGTGGCACTCATGAGAAATTTTCCTCCAACGATCGCTTACTGAGCTTCAGATTGAATTTGCTCTCTCACCCAAGTGCGAAAGGCTCTTAATAATGTGGTTTCCCCTACGGTTTGGCTTTGTTCTAAAAACTTGGCAACTTCAGTAACGGGTAATACGGGAAAAGCTAGAGAATGCTCGGTTTCTATATAGTTACCCAACTGCAATTGTAAAAACTTGACCTCACCGCGATCGCATCTCCAGATTTCCGGTACTCCCATTGCTGCATAAATCCCCTCTCGGTCAATGGAACTGCTGGTAACATCCACTTCAATTACCAAGTCAGGGGGTGGGTCGGTTTTGAGGTCCAGGTTCCGTTTGCCTTTGATAGCAGCTTCATTTTGTATATAAAAACTTGAATCGGGTTCTGAACCGCGAGCCAAATCTGGGTTTTTCAATGTCGTGGAACCCGCTCTAATTATTTCTATATTTAATGCGTCCGCTAACACACCCACAAGCGCCGTGATTAATTCTTTCGGATTCTCATGTTCAAATAACGGAGTCATGATTTCTAATAATCCTCGGTCATAATGTAGGCGAATATTGCGCTGATCTCCCATTTCGTTTAATAAGCGTTCGTAAGTCTCCCAGGTAATATTCTGGAGTAAGACTCTGCCTCCGGTGGGTGCTTTGGTTTGGGGGGTGGTAATCATGATAAAATTTCCTCCAACGATCGCTTACTGAGCTTCGGATTGAATTTGCTCTCTCACCCAAGTGCGAAAGGATTTTAATAATGTGGTTTCCCCTACGGTTTGGCTTTGTTCTAAAAACTTGGCAACTTCGGCAACGGGTAAGAAGGGAAACGCTAGAGAATGTTCGGTTTCTACATAGTTACCCGACTGCAATTGTAAAAACTTGACCTCACCCCGATCGCATCTCCAGATTTCCGGTACTCCCATTGCCGCATAAATCCCCTCTCGGTCAATGGAACTGCTGGTGACATCGATTTCAATAACTAAATCCGGTGGGGGGTCGGTTTTTAAATCAATGGTGCGTTTGCCTTGTATCTGGGGTTGATTTTGAATATAAAACCCGGAATCGGGTTCTGAACCGCGTGCTAAATCTGGCCGATTGAGGGTGGTGGAACCCGCACTCACGATTTCAATATTGAGGACATCTGCTAACGCATCCACAAATTTTTCCAATATTCGCTTGGGGTTCTCATGTTCAAATAGCGGAGTCATGATTTCTAATAATCCTCGGTCATAATTTAGGCGAGTGTTGCGCTGATGCCCCATTTCATTTAATAAGCGTTCGTAAGTCTCCCAGCTAATATTTTGGAGTAAAACTCTGCCTGGGGAGGGGGATTTGGTTTTTGGGGTGGTAATCATTAGAAAATTTGCTCCAAACGACGAAAATCTCGTTCAACTTCCATCCACAGCGATCGATTGTGGGGATCGATGCGGAGGGCTTTTTTTAAGTATATTCTAGCTTTATCTAGGTCTCCGGCGGCGATCGCATGGCGTCCCCAGCGTTGATAGGCGATCGCCTGCCATTGTCGCACTTCCGGGTCCTGGGGTAGCCGTTGTGCGAGTGCATCGACTAATGCCACGGCGCGGGGGAAGCGTTGCGCTTTTAAAAACCCCTGTAATTGTAAATACCCCCGCTGTTTGAGGAGTTGTTCCAGGTCCGTTAACCGAGGATTATTCCGGAATTCCGGTTCTTTCCGAGTCACTCGGGTTTTGACCTTGGTTTCGGGTGCAGTGACAGGGGTCGGTGATGGTGAGGGGGTGCTGGGTTGTCTAACTTGGGCGGCAGGTTGGGCAACTTCTAGCAGGCGGTGATAGGCTTGATTAAGCTGGATAAATCTATCATGCGATCGCCCATCGGAAGGATTGACGTCGGGATGATATTGCCGCGCCAATAAGCGGTACGACGTCTTGACCTCTTCTAGGGTCGCACCCACTTTCAAACCTAATACTTTATAGCAGTCTTCGATAGTCATTCTGATTAAAAATGGCAGAGTCGGATAGAAATTCTGCCATTTTTCCACAAGTTTAGGATAGTCAGGATATTACCCAATTTGGAGTAAGGATGAGGGGACAAGGATAAAATTTTACCCTTGTCCCCCCAGGAAATCCCTACCCTCGCAGTTAAGGACGTTCTTCAATCACGCGATCGATGAGGCCATAGTCTTTGGCTTCTTGTGCTCCCATGAAGAAGTCGCGGTCCATGTCTTTCTCAATTTTTTCCAGGTTTTGATGGGTGCGATTGGCGTAGATTTGGTTAAGCTGACGGCGAATTCGCACGATTTCCCTGGCCTCGATTTCAATATCCGAGGCTTGACCCCGGACGCCCCCAGAGGGTTGGTGGATCATGATCCGGGAGTGGGGGAGGGCCAGACGTTTGCCCGGTGCTCCAGCCGCTAAGAGGAAGGAACCCATTGACGCCGCTAGACCCACGCAAATGGTGACCACATCGGATTTAATGTGCTGCATGGTATCATAAATTGCCATGCCAGCGGTGACGGAACCTCCGGGAGAGTTGATATAGAGAATGATATCTTTGCCTGCTTCCTCAGAGTCGAGATAAAGCATGATAGCAATGATTTTATTCGCCAGTTGATCGTCAACTTCGCTACCCAGGAAAATAATGCGTTCTTGATACAACCGGGTTTCTAAATCAATCCACTGTGTATAAGAATCTCCCGGCAGACGATAGGGAACTTTTGGGTAACCGATAGGCATGATGTGAGACTCCGATGTTAGAAATGAGAGTTGAGCGGTGAGAGTTTAGAGTTCTCAAAATCTAAATTCTCAAGGAATTAGACAATGGCAGGGATGGGATGCGCTAAGTCTTTGGCTTCCAATACGCGATCGATGAGTCCGTATTCTACCGCGTCGTGCGGGCTGAGATAGAAGATCCGATCCATATCTTTGATGATCTTATCGGCGGGCTGACCTGTGTTTTCGGCGAGGATATCGATCATGGTCTGGCGATTGGCCAGAACTTCCTTGGCGCGAATTTGAATATCTGAGGCTTGACCCCGAGTATAACTCTTGGGTTGATGCAGCACAATTGTCGCATTGGGTAAACTGGTGCGGCATCCTTTGGTCCCCGCCGAGAGCAGCATTGCTGACATTCCCACTGCCATGCCGATACAGATGGTGTTGACTGGCGGCTTGATGTATTTGATGGTGTCGCAGATGGCAAAGGCTTCGGTTTCAAAGGCTACGGGTTGGCCGCTTTCGTTTGAGGTGCCGGTGGAGTTGATATAGATGTTGATGGGTTTTTCTGGGTCATCATACTGCAAATACAGCAGTTCGGAGATGATGAGTTCAGTAACCTGCGGCACTAGGGGCATCCCCAGATAGACAATCCGCTCCTTGAGTAACAAGGAGGGTAAATCTGGGGGGGGTGTCCGTTGATATCCATCTCCGTAGTAGGGAGATTGAACTGCCTGTATGGGTGAGTTCATGTCAAGTTTTAGCTCGAATTCATGGCGGTTTCTCTATCAATAGTAGCGTGTTGCTGGACGGGGCGCAGGGGTAGATTCTCGATTATTGATTCGTAATTTTACGAGTGGGGGGGTTTGGAGTACGGGCCTGGGTTTTGGGGGGTGGGGTGGGGTCTGTTGGATTAGGGTGGAATGGGGTGTGGGTTAGGAAGTGGGGGGGTTAAAGAGGGGGAAAGGATTTAGGACTT